>JAZLKJ010000128.1:0-7203 GCA_045597565.1 Prevotella sp.
CTCGCAATAATTGTGTACCTTTGCAAAAGAATAGCAGAGGTCTTTGATAACGTGGACATCGTGAAAGAATATCGCAAGATATGTTTTCAACAAGTTTTGTCCCATTTTTGTCCCGCGAGAACTTCCAACTTTGGGACAAGAATTTGTAAGTAATTGGTTTTCAGTATAGAAAACTATTGGAATTTCCTTTATTTTAGGCAACCACCAGTAACCACCAAACTTCTCCCCAAACTTTTAAGTTTTTTTTACTTTTGGCGTTCGGAATGGCAGGCGGAGTTTGCATAAAAAATAGGGAAAAAACTTGCTCCTTTCCTTGTTTATTTGTGGAAATTTTCGTAACTTTGCACTCAGAAAATCTTTTATAAGAAAGAGAGTATGAACATTACAAAGAACTTCACCCTTGAGGAGCTTGTACGCTCAGCGACAGCTTCTCGCCTCAGTATCCCGAACACGCCTTCCCCGAGCGTTCTTGGCAATCTCACGCAGCTCTGTGAGCGCATCCTTCAACCACTTCGCGACGCCTACGGAAAGCCTATCGTCGTCAATAGCGGCTACCGTTCGCCAGAGCTGAACAAAGCCATAGGAGGCGCAAAGAACAGTCAGCACATGGGCGGTCAGGCGGCAGACATCAAAGGTATGCAACCGAATGGAAGCCTTGCCCAAGAGAACCGCCGACTCTTCAACCTGATCCGTCAGCTTAACCTCCCCTTCGACCAGCTCATAGACGAGAAGAACTACTCATGGATACACGTGAGCTTCGCGGAGAGTCCTCGTGGACAGGTGCTGCACATAGCCCCTTAGCCTTTAGCCTCAACTTGAGCTTGCGAAAGTTGAATTATTAACCAAATTATTAACCCCACCCCCCGCTATACATATCCTTCCTCCCCATGAAAAGGGGAGGTTAGGAGGGGGCTTAAAAGAAAGGAAAGAGTATGAAAACACCAGACTTCCAGTTCGATTGGACCAAGTTCATCATCGGACTTCTCTCAGCCCTCATGGGCGCTCTTACGGCATCAGCAGCCGTGGCTGCGATGTAACAGATCTGTAATCTGGCATGACTAAAAAAGCCTACTCTCTACAATGAGGGTAGGTTTTTTAGTCAACTCACATCTATTATAATAGCTTCTTGCTTCTTCTTTCATTTTTGTGCCGCAAAGGTAATAGTTTTTTTTCGGGTTTTAACTTGGTAAGTATGCCTAAGACTTTTACTTCATTTCCCTATGGTTTTATGTTGATTTTGTTTTGGAGTATTGTTTTTGGAGTAAAATTGGTGTGTTCACTTTTGATATTACTCATATTTTCAAACAAAAAAAAAGTCTTGATAGTTTTTTTTCTTTGAGAATGTTCATGGTTTGATAAAAAATCGTAACTTTGCACTTTGAAAATAAAAACAGCATTTATGAAAAGGATATCAGGAATTATACTTCTGCTTGTTACAGTTTTCTTTATTACAAGTTGTGGAAACTATAAGCAAGTAGCTTACCTTCAGAATATAGATTCAATCTCATTGGCTGGCTCTAAGGGACTCTATGACGCAAAAATCATGCCAAAGGACCTTCTCACAATAACTGTAACTACAACAGACCCAAAGGCAGCTCAGCCATTCAATCTGTCATACAACATGAATGGTGGTATGACAAGTAGCGGTGGTGGTATAGGTTCCTACATACCTTATCTCGTTGATAATGACGGTATGATAAACTTCCCTGTAGTTGGTCGAATTCGTGTTATTGGTTTAACAAAACGTGAGGCAGAACAGGTTGTTGTTTCAAAAATCAAGCCTTATCTTGCAGCTGACGAAAACCCTATCGTAACCGTGAAGATGGCAAGTTTCAAGGTATGCGTTACAGGCGAGGTTAGAAGCCCAGGCGTGTTTACTATCGACCAAGAGAAGATTTCCATTCTTGAAGCTCTTACGCGTGCAGGCGACCTTACCATTCAGGGTAAGCGCCAGAATATACTTCTCATTCGTGAGCAGGCTAACGGCATGAAGGAGCACCATCGTCTGAACCTCAACGATGCCGAGATTATCAATTCTCCTTACTACTATCTTCAGCAGAATGACATTATCTATGTAGAACCTAACAAGATCAAGGCTCGTCAGGCAACTGTCGATTCTTCTGTTTCATATTGGTTGGGTCTTACAAGTTCTGTTATTTCACTTGCTACACTTGCCATTACTCTTATCAAGAAATAATTCACGAACGAGGTCACTTTGCTGGCCTCGTTTGTTATATAAAATAGACAATACAAAAACTGATAAATACTACTATGTGCGGAATAGTTGGATATCTTGGTAACCGCCAAGCATACGATGTCCTCATAAAGGGACTTAAGCGATTAGAGTATCGCGGCTACGACTCTGCCGGCGTGGCCATAATCAACGAAAACACAAATCTCAGCGTCTATAAGGCGAAGGGAAAGGTAGCAGAACTCGAGGAGTTTTGCAACGATAAGGATATCACAGGTACTGTAGGTATTGCCCACACGCGATGGGCTACTCACGGCGAACCATCTTCGCGCAACGCCCACCCACACTACTCGCAGACTCAGGAGCTTGCCATGATTCACAACGGCATTATCGAGAACTATGCCGACATCAAGGCTAAGCTCATGAAGGAAGGCGTAGAGTTTCAGTCAGACACAGACACGGAGGTCTTCATCCAGCTCATAGAATATATCCAGAAGAAGCGTAACTGCGACCTCGTAACATCCGTTCAGTTGGCTATGCACATCGTGATTGGCGCTTACGCCATAGCAATACTGGATAAGTCGAATCCTGACCGCATCGTGGCTGCCCGCAAACAGAGTCCGCTGGTCGTTGGAGTAGGGGAGGACGAATTCTTCCTAGCCTCAGACGCTTCGCCTATCGTAGAGTTTACTGACCAGGTGGTTTACCTTGACGACGAAAACATAGCAGTCATAGAGCGTGGCAAGGAACTTCGCGTGATAAACAAGCTCAATACGGAACTACACCCAGAGGTTCATACCGTTGAACTCAGCCTCGGTCAGATAGAGAAGGGCGGCTATCCACACTTCATGCTTAAGGAGATCTTTGAGCAGCCAGAATGCCTGAAGACATGCATGAGAGGTCGTGTTTCAGAAGACGCTTCGCACGTGCTTCTATCTGCCCTCATTGACTATAAGAGGGAACTTGTTAACGCAAAGAGATACATTATCGTGGCTTGTGGTACGAGTTGGCATGCCGGTCTTATCGGCAAGCAGCTTATCGAGGATTTCGCCCGCGTACCTGTAGAGGTAGAATACGCCTCTGAGTTCCGATATAGAAACCCTATCGTGGGTCCTGGCGATGTGGTTATTGCCATCTCTCAGAGTGGTGAGACAGCCGACACGCTTGCTGCCGTACAGCTTGCTAAAGAGAAGGGTGCCTTCATCTTCGGCGTATGTAACGCCATTGGTTCAAGTATTCCTCGTGCCACAAACACAGGTATCTACATCCACGTAGGACCAGAGATTGGTGTAGCATCAACGAAGGCTTTCACAGGTCAGGTGACCGTTCTTACCATGTTTGCAGTGGCTCTCGGTCAGGCAAAGGGAATGATTACCCACGACGATTATACTTCCGTGCTCAAGGGACTTAACGAGATACCTGCCCTTATCGAGAAGGTTCTCGAGCAGAACAGTCGCATAGAGCTTATCAGTCGCACATTTACTTATGCGCGTAATTTCCTCTATCTCGGTCGCGGAAAGAACTATCCTGTTGCCCTTGAAGGTGCTTTGAAGCTGAAGGAGATTTCTTACATCCATGCTGAAGGTTATCCTGCAGCAGAGATGAAGCATGGTCCTATCGCCCTCATCGACTCAGACATGCCTGTTGTTGCCATTGCCCTGAAGAGTTCGCTCTACGAGAAGCTGCTCTCTAACATTCAGGAGATCAAGGCGAGAAAGGGTAGGGTGATTGCCATTGTCTCAGAAGGCGACGAGAAGGTGTCAAAAATTGCAGACGAAGTGATTGAGATTCCTCTTTGCCACGACGCCTTGACTCCGCTGCTCACCTCCATTCCTCTTCAGCTCCTTGCTTATCATATTGCTACTTGCAAGGGTAAGGACGTTGACCAACCAAGAAACTTAGCAAAATCAGTTACTGTTGAATAATATATTAGCCACCTCCGTTACTTAGTTTTCGGTCGGTGGCTTTTTATTAGAGGAAGCCCTCTAACCCCTCAAAACAAATACTAAAAACCAACACAAACAAAAATATACTATGCGAAAGGTTACATTAACACTTAGCGACGGAACACAATTCCACGGACAGTCTTTCGGCTACGACAAACCGGTAGCCGGCGAAGTTGTCTTCAATACCGCGATGATGGGTTATCCGGAAAGTCTTACCGACCCTTCATACGCAGGTCAGATTCTCTCTCTCACATTCCCGCTCGTAGGAAACTATGGAGTACCAAACTTCTCCATCGAACCAAACGGTCTTGCCACTTTCATGGAGAGCAACAAGATCTACGCTTCGGCTATCATCGTGGCTGACTACAGCGAACAGTATAACCACTGGAATGCGAAGGAAAGCCTTGCTGACTGGCTTAAGCGTGAGCAGGTGCCAGGCATTACAGGCATCGACACAAGACAGCTGACAAAGGTGCTTCGCGAGCATGGTGTTATGATGGGACAGATCACCTTCGACCGCCCAAATCTCGCTTTCGGCAGTCAGGCAGATGAGGATGAATCGCTCTTCGATACGCCAACAGCTGACTATGAAGGCGTTAACTTCGTGGCAAACGTTTCTTGCAAGGACATTATCAAGTATAACGAGGGCGCAGGAAAGAAGGTTGTGCTCGTTGACTGTGGCGTTAAGCATAACATCATCCGCAGCCTCATAAACCTTGATGTAGAAGTGATCCGCGTGCCTTGGAACTACGACTATACAGGCATGGACTTCGACGGTCTGTTCCTTGCTAATGGTCCTGGCGACCCAGATATGTGTAACGATGCTGTTGAGATCATCAAGAAGCAGATGAATATTTCTACAAAACCTATCTGCGGTATCTGCATGGGTAATCAGCTGCTTTCAAAGGCTGCAGGTGCTGAGATCTATAAGCTGAAGTATGGCCATCGCTCTCACAACCAGCCGGTTCGTCAGGTTGGCACGGAAAAATGCTACATCACTTCGCAGAACCACGGTTATGCTGTTAACGCAAAGACTTTAGGCAAAGACTGGGAAGAGCTGTTCGTAAACATGAACGACGGCTCGAACGAAGGCATTCGCCACAAGACAAACCCTTGGTTCTCAAGCCAGTTCCACCCAGAAGCTTGCTCAGGTCCGCTTGACACGATCTTTATGTTCGAGCAGTTTGTAAACGCTGTTCGTGGCTAATATTTATAATCAGGAATTAGTGAATAATTCTCTAATTCACAAATTCTTGATAAAAACTAAAAACCAACTTATGAAAGACGAATCTATAAAGAAAGTTCTGCTCCTCGGTTCTGGAGCACTCAAGATAGGTGAGGCTGGAGAGTTTGATTACTCTGGCTCACAGGCACTCAAGGCTCTGCGTGAGGAAGGCGTGGAGACTGTGCTCATAAACCCAAACATCGCTACCGTTCAGACTTCTGAAGGCGTGGCAGACAAGATTTACTTCCTTCCTGTTCAGCCTTACTTCGTAGAGCGCGTGATCGAGAAGGAACAGCCAGACGGCATTCTCCTTTCCTTCGGTGGTCAGACAGCCCTCAACTGTGGTGTTGAACTCTACAAGGCTGGTACGCTTGAGAAGCATAATGTCCGCGTGCTCGGAACACCTGTTAAGGCTATTATCGATACAGAAGACCGTGAGCTCTTCGTGGAACGTCTCGACGAGATTGACGTTAAGACCATCAAGTCTCAGGCTTGCGACAATATAGAGGATGCTCGTAAGGCTGCAAAGGAACTCGGTTATCCAGTGATTATTCGTGCTGCTTACGCTCTTGGCGGACTCGGTTCAGGCTTCTGCGACAACGAGGAAGAACTCAATAAACTTGCAGAAAAGGCGTTTGCTTTCTCTCCTCAGGTTCTCGTTGAGAAATCTCTCAAGGGATGGAAGGAGATTGAATATGAAGTCGTTCGTGACCGTTACGATAACTGTATCACGGTTTGTAACATGGAAAACTTCGACCCACTTGGCATCCACACCGGAGAGTCTATCGTTGTTGCTCCTTCACAGACGCTCACAAACTCAGAATATCACAAGCTTCGCGCTCTTGCCATCAAGATCATCCGCCACGTCGGTATAGTGGGAGAGTGTAACGTTCAGTACGCCTTCGACCCAGTTTCTGAAGACTATCGCGTAATCGAGGTTAACGCCCGACTCTCGCGTTCTTCTGCCCTGGCTTCTAAGGCTACAGGTTATCCACTTGCCTTTGTGGCTGCAAAGCTCGGTATGGGCTATGGTCTCTTCGAACTGAACAACTCTATCACAAAGACCACATCTGCATTCTTCGAGCCAGCCCTCGACTATGTTGTCTGCAAGATTCCTCGTTGGGACCTCTCTAAATTCCGTGGTGTAGATAAGGAACTCGGTTCTTCCATGAAGTCTGTAGGCGAGGTGATGGCTATCGGTCGTACGTTTGAGGAAGCTATCCAGAAGGGTCTTCGCATGATTGGTCAGGGTATGCATGGTTTCGTAGAGAACAAAGAGCTTCAGATAGACGATATAGATGCCGCTCTGCGTGAACCTACAGACAAGCGTATCTTCCTTATTTCCAAGGCTATGCATAAGGATTATACCATCGATCAGATTCACGAACTCACAAAGATTGACAAGTGGTTCCTGTATAAGCTTAAGCACATTATTGATATTGACGAGCAGCTCAAGGCTTGTCCAAGCATTAATGTTCTAGATAAAGACCTGCTTCGTGAGGCGAAGGTTTACGGCTTTACCGACTTCCAGATTGCCCGCGCTCTCGGTATCGACAAGGACACGGCAAATCTTCATCAGGCAAGTAGCGTGATTCGTGCTCTCCGTAAGGGCTACGGAATTGTTCCTTACGTAAAGCAGATAGACACCCTCGCTGCTGAATATCCAGCTCAGACCAACTATCTCTACCTTACTTATCAGGCTAATGCTCACGATATTACCTTCGAACAGGATAAGCGTTCTATTATCGTTCTCGGTTCTGGTGCTTACCGTATCGGTTCTTCTGTAGAGTTCGACTAAGTCGGATCGTAGCCATGTCGTTCTGTGAGCCAAGGAGTTGTTA
>JAZLKJ010000129.1:0-7932 GCA_045597565.1 Prevotella sp.
TGTACGGAAGAATTGTCAAGCGGATTCTTTCCGTCTGACACACGAAGGAAACCGGCACATTGCTCAAAAGCCTTTTCGCCCATTCGTTTCACCTTCATCAGTTCTCGGCGACTCTTGAAACCTCCGTTTTCCGTGCGATAGTCTATGATGTTCTGCGCGAGGGTAGGACCAAGACCGGAGATGTAAGTTAGCAGGTGCTTTGATGCTGTGTTAACATCTACACCGACAAGATTCACGCAAGAAACAACCGTCTGGTCAAGTTGTTGCTTGAGAGCGGTTTGGTCAACATCATGCTGATACTGACCTACGCCGATGCTCTTGCTGTCTATCTTGACAAGTTCTGCAAGCGGATCCATCAGTCGGCGAGCAATGCTTACAGCTCCGCGTACGGTAACATCCTCATTAGGAAACTCCTCTCGTGCAATCTTTGACGCGCTATAAACAGAAGCTCCGTCTTCGTTTACAGAGTAAATTTCAACCTCGGAGTCTGTTCTTTCGTTTTTCAGATTAAGACTCCGAATGAAAGTCTCGGTTTCTCTGCCGGCAGTTCCATTGCCAATGGAGATAGCCTCAATGGCATATTTCTTAGCAAGTCTATTGATTTTCTCAGTAGCTTCAGCAGTCTTGCTCATCGGTGGGTGTGGGAATATCACATCGTGATGAAGGAGCATGCCGTGAGAGTCAAGGCAGACAACCTTACAACCTGTACGGAAACCAGGGTCAATGCCCATAACCCGCTTCTGTCCGAGTGGAGAGGCGAGCAGGAGTTGGCGCAGACCATTTGCAAAGACGGCAATGGCTTCCTCATCGGCTTTTTCCTTGCTCAGAGCAGCGTATTCGTTCTCAATGGAAGGCTTTATGAGTCGCTTATAGGCATCAAGGCAGGCTTTTTCTATCTGGTCGCTTGCTGCACCAGAGCGCCTGACGCGAAGTCTGAGCAGCTTATCTTCTGCCAGCTCGTCATCCGGGCTTATGGTGACTTTCAGGAAACCTTCTCTTTCTCCACGTCGCATGGCAAGCATACGATGGGATGAACAGCGCTTAAGAGGCTCGGAAAAGTTGAAGTAGTCCTTGAATTTATCGCCTTCAGCCTCTTTTCCCTTAACCACTTTCGAGGTAATTGTGGCAGTATAGTTGAACTCACGACGCACGGCATTGCGGCATTTCTCGTCTTCGGAGATATTTTCTGCAATGATGTCGCGAGCACCTTGAAGGGCATCTTCTATGGACTTTACATTTCCTTTTACGAATTTGTCTGCATTGCGCTCAAGTTCAGACTCGCTTCCAATTCGCTCCTGAAGGATAAGCATGGCAAGCGGTTCCAGTCCATTCTCGCGTGCTACCTGAGCTTTTGTACGACGCTTCGGCTTGAAGGGAAGGTAGATGTCCTCAAGCTCTGTTGCGTCATAGCAGTCTTCAATTCGCTTCTTAAGTTCCGGCGTAAGCTTGTCCTGGTCTTCTATGGTTTTGAGAATCGTCTCTTTGCGCTTTTGAAGTTCTTTGAGTTTCTCTGCCTGCTGAGCTATGTTGCTGATAGCCACCTCGTCAAGCGAGCCTGTCATCTCCTTTCGGTAACGGGCAATGAAAGGAATCGTTGCACCTTCATCAAGGAGTTTAAGTGTTGCCTCTACCTGACGCTCAGAGATGTTCAGGCGAGTGGAAATTATCTTTGTTATCATGCGTCTGATTACATAAAACCTTGTTGCTTCAATGCTTCAAGCATTCCGGCAGACATTGCTTCGTTGTCTTTCTTTGTGTAACGGATGTCGGTGAATATCTGGGCGAGAGTCTCCTTGTTGTTTATCTCGCAGAATTGCTTGTTCTCCTCAAGCGACTCTTTGTAAGCGTAGTGGCTGTCGATGTCTGCGGCAGAGTAGTCGCAGTAGGTCTCCTCGTGTACGATTGCAGCAAGAGGAAGACGGTCAGTTTGAGCAGGTTGCTCGTCTGGCCAACCGAGAGTGATGGTGGCAACAGGGAAGACAAGCTTTGGAAGTTTCAAAGTGTCGATGATTGACTGTGGCTGATAGACTGTGGTTCCGAGGAAGCAATAGCCGAGTCCTTTTTCTTCCGCGATGTTGCAAATGTTTTGTGTGTAGAGCAGAGCATCGGTTGCAGCATTAATGAAAGAAAGGAAATTGTCGTAGCCTGGATTCGCCTTACGCTCTTCTGCCCAGCGTGTTGTGCGGCGGAAATCTGCGCAAATAGTAAGAACGACAGGTGCGGCAGTTACCATTGGCTGACAAAAATGAGCTGGAGCGAGCTTCTCTTTCATCTCCTGAGAGCGAGTTACAACAATGCTGTATAGCTGAAGATTGCCCATTGTCTGGGTTTGTTCTGCAGCGGCAAGAATCTCGCTGAGGAGCTCAGCGGGTATTTCCTTTGCACTATATTTTCTGATACTTCTATGTTTCTTTATTGTTTCCATATTATTTATAATGTGTAGAATTTTCTGTGCAAAGGTAAGTTTTTTATTTTGATTTCGTGACAATTTGTTATGGAAAACGCCTAAATTATGAAAAAATGCCAGATTTTCTTGTTTTTTTTAGTATATAAAGAAAAAAACGGTCTATTCTTTATGATATTAATTAATTATTTGTATATTTGCACCCAGAAATCGTGGAAAACGGCTTTAAATAGAAAAAAACTCCGAATAACAATTTTTAACCTATAAATCAAAACTAAAAACCAAATTTTATGGCTTACACAGAAACAAGAACAGTTGGCTATGGTTCGCGCCTTGGCAACTCAATCAAGGGCATTGGTGGCGGTTTCGTCATGCTCATCATCGGTACTATCCTCCTTTGGTGGAACGAAGGTAACTATGTTAGTACAGAAAAGATGCTCGAAGAAGCTCAGGGATCTTGCGTACACGTAGAAGACGTGACAAAGGTTGATCCTGACTACGAAGGACAGCTCATCCACGCTATCGCTCCTACATCTACAAAGGACTCTCTCTCAGACCCTATGTTCAAGGTAGGTGCTGTCTGCGTAAAACTCAAGCGCAACGTAGAATACTACCAGTGGGTAGAGAGTAAGCACGAAGAGCATAGAGACAAGGTAGGCGGTGGCGAAGAGATCGTTACTACTTACACTTACGAAAAGAAGTGGTGTAGTCATCCTGAAAGCTCTGGCAGTTTCAAGGAAGCTGGTCACAATAACTCTGTGAAAATCACTGGTATAGAGGATGAAAGCAAGATTGCAGAGAACGTGAAGTTCGGTGGCTATGACCTCCCAGCATTCCTCATTAGTCAAATCACTGGTGACAGAGATCTCGATATTAATCTTCCTGCAGATCAGGTAACTGACCTCAGTAAGCGTGCTGGCGGTAGTTCTTCTCTCCTGAACGGTGCTGCTCAGGCTGCAAACGACTCTACTGCAACTTCTGCAACTCTCGCAGAGACTGACATGATTCATCAGCAGGGCAACGAACTTTATATTGGTCGCAACTCTGGTTCTCCTGAAATCGGCGATATGCGCATCACTTTCAAGTATGTAACTGCTCCAAAGGCTGCTTCTGTTATTGCTAAGACTCAGAACAACTCTTTCGCTAAGTTTGTTGCTAAGAACGGCAAGACTCTCTCAGTGCTTTCTGTAGGTACTCACTCTATGGAGGAGATGTTCCAGACAGAGCATGAAAACAACTCACTTCTCACTTGGGTTCTCCGCATCATTGGTGTACTCCTTATCATCGGCGCATTCAAGTCTATCTTCGGCATTCTCTATATGCTCTTCAAGGTTCTTCCATTCCTTGCAGATATCGTTGAAATGGGTGTTGGTCTCGTTGCAGGTGTACTCGGCATCGCTTGGTCACTCATCATCATCGCTCTCGCTTGGATTTGGTATCGTCCGGTTATCGGCTGTATCATCCTCGCAATCGTTGTCGGTCTCATCGCTTACGGTGTAATGCGTGGTAAGAAGGCTAAGGCAGAGAAACCTGCTGTGGAACCAGCTCCAGCACAGTAAATCATTAAATCGTAGGGCGAAGATTTCTGAGCCGTTTCCAAGAGCTTTGCCAGTTGTGGCGGCTCGGAAATCCTCGCCCTACAAGCAATAAAACAATAAACGTAACACAAACCATTATAAACAACTATGAAAAAGTCATTAATTCTTTTCGCAGCTGCTGCATTGACACTTGCAAGCTGTGGTGGCGGTAACGCCGAATCAAAGGATGCTGCTGCCGACAGCACAGCTCAAACCGAAGAAGTAGCTGCCGAAGAAACTGAGGCTGCTCCTGAGGAGAAGAAGGAAGAACTTGAGGCTGGTCCTGTTACCCTCGACTTCAAGAACCTTAAGGTTGATATCCCTGAGGGTTGGGTGATTAAGAATAAGACAGATGGCGGCTATAGCAACGTCACAATCAAGCCTGCCAACGAGGAAGAGCTTCGCAAGGAGATCGAGACAAACTTCGGTTTTGACCTCCAGATCACTTCTTACGACTTTGAGAGTGCTTCAGCTGAGAAGAAGGGCGAAGATGCTATGAGCCAGTTCGGTGAAGGTAAGGTTAAGAAGTCATCAAAAACTATCGCAGGCATCAAGTACGATGTATATCACCTGGACGAGGGCTTCGGTTCACACGATCGTCTTATCGCTCCACTCAAGGGTGGTGTAGGTTGCGTTGATATCTCAGTTCGCACTAAGGGTCTTGATGATCCAGACGTGAAGAAGATTCTTGAGAGCATCGTTCTTAATAAATAATCTGATAACTTCAGCCGATTATTTCTTTAAGTTTTCAAACTTTAAATAAAGGGCGGACCATATACAGGTTCGCCCACATATTATAAATAAGATGATTAAGAAAAACATCAAGACTATCGTCCTCGTGGTTGTATTAGCCATTGTAGGAATCGTCTTTTTTAGCACATACAACGGTCTCGTAACAAAGGAAGAGAATGTAGATGGAACATGGTCGCAGGTACAAAATCAGTACAAGCGTCGCGCAGATCTCGTGCCAGCACTCGTCAAGGTGGCAAAGAGCTATGCAGAACAAGAAAGAGCTACATTGACAGCCGTCATAGAAGCTCGCAGCGCTGCCACTGCCATCAAGCTTGACCCCACAAATATGACAGCAGAGGACCTAAAGAAGTTCCAACAGGCACAGGGAGAACTCTCTCAGGCTTTGGGTAAGCTCATGGCCATCTCTGAGTCGTACCCTGATTTGAAATCGAACCAAAACTACCTTGACCTCCAGGCTCAGCTTGAAGGTACGGAGAACCGCATATCAGTGGCACGCAAGAACTTCATTGATGCCACACAGGATTACAACACTGCCATCCGCAGAATTCCTACAAACATCATAGCATCGCTCTTCGGATTTGATAAGCGTCCATACTTTGAGGAAGCGGAAAGCAGTGCGAACATGCCAGAAATCGATTTGTAAACCTGCAGTAGAATGAACAAAGCACTTAAATGGGGATGCGGCTGTGGCTGCGGACCGATCGTCGCACTCTTTGCTGCTGCGGTCATCATCGCTTTCATTGAGGTTATATTCGACGTGAATATAATCAGCGTTGATGAGCCGAAGCAGGATACCATTGCCGCTGTTGATTCGGTAGAGAATGCGAATACGCTTGCCGCAGATTCCTCATCATCGGCATCGGACAAGGTTGCTGGTCTCCATGCTTCAACGAAGGCAGACTCCGCGAAGAAGGTGGTTGTGGTGCCTCACACGCCAGGCGAGCCTTATACGATAAAGTCCATCCCGAACACTCGTCTCAATGGAAACAATATCCATGTGAGCGACCCGGACAGCATACTCGGAAAGGAATACTCTGACAGCATCAACCTTGTCCTGTCGGATGTTCGCGACAGTGCCGACATATTCATTGTTGCCGTTGACAGGGTTGACAATGCAAACGGAGACGAGTTTGCCAACGAACTCTTCAACCATTGGGGCATTGGCGACAAGGGCAAGGACAATGGTGTGCTGGTGTTCATGACAATGAAACCGCACTTTATCCGCATAGAGACTGGTTATGGCATGGAAGGCACATTGCCCGACGTGACATGCAAGCGCATACTTCGCCACAAAGTGACGCCTCTTTTCAGGCAAGACAGATACCCAGAAGGTACTCTCGAAGGCGCAAAGGCTCTGGCAGCAGCTGTTTCTCCTGACTCAACGGGCATGAGGGCTGCGTTGTTCGCCGACATGGATGCAATAGAGAAGGAAGAAGCACACCAGCGTGAACTGCGCCTACAGCGTGAAAAGGAGGAAGAAGAGGAAAGCGAAAGAATGGTACTCTGGGGGCTTGGCATAATCGGACTTATTATCAGCTTCTTTGTGATTAAGGATGAATTGCAAAGTTGGAAAAATGCTTCAAGGCTTTCCGAAGTAGATTCATCCCTGCCGACAAGCGAGATAAACGAAAAACTCTATCAGAAAAGCCGAATCTACAAAAAATATCCTGAGAATGAATGGTGGGTATATATGCTTGTTCCTCTCGCCTTGATATCTTACTTCATCGTGAAGTTCCAATCAAGGAAATTGGTTAGGAGACCAAGAATCTGTCCGCATTGCGGAAAACCTATGCGACTGCTCAGCGAGGCTGAGGAGGACAAGTATCTGTCTGAAGCTCAACAGAACGAGGAAAGATACAAGTCCAAGAACTATGACGTATGGGTTTGCGACGATTGCGAAGACACACTCATAGAAGACTACGAAGCAGACTCTACAAATTATTATACCGCCTGCCCACACTGCCACGCAAAGCTCGCCAAGGTAGCCAGCACCGTGGAGGTTCTTAAAGCGACATTCGACAAGGAAGGCGAGCGAAAAACCACTTACGAATGCCTCCACTGCGGCAAGAAATTCAACAAGAGATTCAGTATTCCGAAGTTGAAAAGATATACAAGTAGCAGATCAAGCTACAGTAGTTCAGGAAGCTCAAGCAGATCAAGCTACAGTAGCAGTTCAAGCAGATCAAGTAGTTCAAGCGGATCGTTTGGCGGAGGTCGTTCCGGCGGTGGCGGCGCAAGTTCAAGTTGGTAATGTTTTAATAAGAACTATAGAATATGAAGAAACTTTTTAACCTTATCATCGGTCTCACTCTGAGTCTTTCTGCGTTTGCCCAGGACGCAGACATTAGGATTATTGGCATCAATGACATGCATGCTGGTATTCAGAACTTCCCAAAGTTTGCTTATCTTGTAGATAGTATCCGTAAGGCCCACCCAGACCAGCAGGTTCTCGTATTGGCTGCCGGCGACAACCGCACGGGAAATCCTGTCAACGACATGTACACTGAGCCAAACATTCCGATGGTGGAGATGATGAATGTCGTAGGTTTCAATGTTTCTTCTATGGGCAACCATGAGTGTGACCATAGCATAGAGTCTTTCGCAAACACTATAAACAAGAGCCAATGTACTTTCGTCGCTGCAAATGTATTCCCTGCCGATTCGCTGAAGCTACACATCCAGCCGTTCAAACTCTTTGAGCATCAGGGTGTTCGCATCGGTGTGATTGGTTTCTTGCAGGTTAATCCGAGCGGCACTCCAGACTGTCATCCACAGAAGGTGGAAGGCATCCGTTTCGAAGATCCTTACAAGATTGCCGACAAGTACAAATGGCTCCGTGACCAGTGTGATGTTTACATCAGCTTGAATCACCTCGGACTTGATCAGGACACTCTCTTTGCTGACAAACATCCTGAGTTCGACCTCATGATTTGCGGCCACTCTCACGACATTGTGCCAGGCATCATTCACAACGGAGTAATGATTTGTCAGGCTAAGCGAGACGTCAAGAACTTCAATGAGATTGAACTTAAGGTGCGTGGCGGAAAAGTGGTAGAGAAGAAATGTAAACTCCATGACATTCGTGCCACAAAGAATGTTGACCCAAAGGTGCAGGCTATGCTTGACAAGTTCTCCGACAATCCATTGCTCAACCGCGTTGTTGCCCAAGCTTCCCAGCCTTTCACCAAGAAGGAAGAA
>JAZLKJ010000130.1:0-30131 GCA_045597565.1 Prevotella sp.
TTGAATTGTCTGATTTTAACCATATTCTATTGTTTTGTGCTTCTATATAACAAGAGTTATTACCCGCTTTTGTTGAGGGCATCTCAAGTTGGCTGCAAAAGTATAAGTTTTTATTCAAATAGCCAAACATAATTAAGGAAAAGTGTGTTTTTTATAAGAATTTTCTTTGTTATTACAGCACGTCGTCCATATCATCGATGGTTTCGTTCGGCTTCCTTTTAATAAGCAGTTGCTGCAATGCTTTTCTTTCCATTTACAAAAAATATGAACGAATGACATTGCAAAATCACACAAAAATGTGCGATTAGCAAATGTTTCAACATGTTTTTTTGCGAAAAATCACTCCATCGGCTTAATCTGCTGCTTTTTGCAAGCTTTCTTACTTTTTGCAGAATATTCTATTGAATATAACTGCGAATGAATGTTAAAGAATAGAAATGAGCTATTGTCTTTTTAGTTTCTTTAAAGGAGGACCAAAACATGGAACGGGACTTACATAAACAAGATCTAAGTCTGTTTTTATACATGATATATACAGACTATATGTTTGCCCTATCTCATATTGAATATCTTCAGGCTTTTTCTTTAATTGTCTTTTGTTCATTTTTACAACCCTACTACCAACAGTAAACAAAAGACCATTCTTGTTTTTTTCCTTCAATACTGCTTGAATACCACAAGACCTATCTGCACGAATATCGCTAAAGTATTCTATCTCATTACCATAAAAAGCTATGACCTTACCTTGATAATGGCATATCTCATCATAACCTTTTTTCCATGGATTTCTGTTATAATTAAATAACCACCATTTGTTAAGGAAATGACATTTTTCTTGCTGTTTACCATAATGTGATTTAGAATCCAAAGTAATCACTTTTGAGAAAACAGGTCGTCCATTTGAATCAATATGCCCATGGAAATCACCTTGGGATATTTCTGCTTTACCATCTTGTAAAACACCTATCTCATCATAGACAAAAGGAAGCCTTATTTTTTCATTTCCATCAATTATGCCATGCTTTCCGTTTTTTACTGCATGATACAAATTGTCTCCAAATACGCTCAGTTGAGTATATGATGTTGAGATTTGTATACCTCCATCTGCAGAAATCAAACCCTTAAAAAAGACACCGTCCGTTTCCTTAGTAACAAAAAACTCATTGCTTGATGCCTTCTCAATGCGGCGATAGGATTCACTTTCTTCTACTTTATCGTCTTTATACGAGATAATAGCCCATTGACGGATGCCATTCTCAGATTTCTGTACGATAGCACTACCATCTTCCAACGATGGAATGGAATCATATCTATGCTTTAAAACTTCTTTTCCAAAACGATCAAAAATGGTGAATTTGTAATGTTCGTCTTCTACAACAAAATATTTTTTTCGACTCCAAAGTTTTATTGATAAATATTCTGTTGGTAAGATTTCTTTGTTGGATACATAATTATAGACCCCAAAATATTTGCCTTTCTTGACAATCCATGCATCAACACTCTTATAAGTCTTGTCCACAGAATCAACATCCAAAGCAGCAAGAATCAATTTATTTCTTTCCTCTTTATGCTCTTGTTGCTTTTTAATTAATTCGTACTTAGCATCAAGCAATCTCAATACTTCTTTAGTTTTCTCGGAGTCATCATCAGAAGTCTCTATAACATTACTATTTGTTATCTCATGATAGTATGGTTTGTAAGTTTTTGTATTGTATTTTAGATCTGACAATGTAACAAATTCGCCTTTTGAACCATAATTATCTGCTCCAGAATAATGCCATAAACCATTTGACTCCAACCAATCACATTTTAGGACAAGTTCCCTTCTGCGTAATCCTTCTTGCCATGCCTCTCTGTCTATAACGAATACATTCCTATGGTTCTCCATATATATATCCCTCATCATCATATTCCTTAGATCTACATGTTCCTCGTTATCTGCAAAGTTGAAAACCCAGATAAGGAATATCTTATTCATCTTATAGAAACATTCACGCTCTGCTATAACACTAGCAAAGGTTGTTGAAAGCTGCAATTCAAAGACAATTTCAATGTCTTTATACCTACAATATACATCTGGTCTGCGCCACTTGAAAAGAGGGTGCAAACCAAAAACTGTTTTCTCTTTCTGAACATCAGTGATTCCTTTACAAACACTTATATCATCCTTTAGTGCATCAATGAGAACTTGTTTTATCCGTTTATGCCTATCACTTTCACCGTATTCACCATATTTCCTGGCATTTATGAGAGCCTTTGACAGTCCTGTCGTTGTTTTGAAATCACATTCGTCACTATCATAAAGATGTGAAAAGAAAGAAGCTTTACCTCTTGCAGTATTCTTGCCAGAGATTTTTACCATCTGTCCACAGTATTTACAGATGTACTTTGGCTTATTGAATATTATGGCATCCTGTAATTCTCTTCGAGTATGGAAAATCTCATCAACGGATCTGTTGAAGAATTCTCTGGCATCAATTTCATTTCCTGTTTCTATATCTATCACCTTATCTATAGTTAACGTGTCTGCACCATAGTGATTCTCAATACCTGCGACTTCGGTTGTCCCTTCATTTTCTCCTGTCTCAGGACCGTTATCATCCACTTTGGTTATATTTGGTCTCAAGTCATCTATTTCTTTTTTGTAGAAATCAATTGCCGATTTAAGAGTTTCATTGATTCCTTGTAAATCATGATTCTTATTTTTCCATCTTTGTATTTCATCAATCAATCTAAGGTTTTCAGCCACAAGTACCTCTATTCTGTCATGCAATTCATTGAAGTCTTCAGCATTTATATCAGAAGTATTATCCTCATTTTCTATTTCTTCTATGTGTTCGCGTAAAGACATTATTTCAGCCTGCAAGTCACATATTGTTTTGTCTTTTGTTTTTATGTCTTGTTCTGCCTCTGATAAGCTTTCTTCTAACTTTAATTTTGCAGAACTCATTGACACAATCTCTTCCATCTTAGAAGAGATTATTTCTTTCAACTCATCATTTTGGTCATAAGAAGTCAAGAGGTCGGTTCTCAGATTAGCGATGGTTGATTCATTGTCTCTAGATTCTTGTTCGACCAATACTATCTTTTCTCCTAATTCCAGAATACTGGTCTTTGCTGCTGCAATTTCTTCTTTTTGGGAAGAAATTGTCTGCTCGTATTCTTCATTTGTTTTACGCAAAGAAAGCAAGTCTACATTCTGCTTAGAGATTTCAGAATCTTTTTCTTTTGCGACACTGGTCGCCTTAGCTAATTTTTGTTCTAATTTTTGCTTTTCAGAATTTGTTTTTGCAAGTTCTTGATTTTTAACATCAAGCTCTTTGCTCTTCTGCTGTAGCTTTTGGGAGTAAGTTTTCAACAACTCAGAATTACTTTTTTGTGAATGTATTTCTTTTTGCAATTCTGTATTTTCATACAACAAATTCTCCACTTGTTCTTCTAATTCTCTGAATTTACCTCCAGAAAAGATATTAGCTAAGAAATTACTCATAATAAATTATAAAGTTTCAGATATGATTTGTTTTCAATAACAACTGAATAAGAACTCTAACTATGCAAAACGCACTTTGTCGCGAGATAGCGGTATTCGGTATTCTTCGCCTTTCTTACCAGAAATATAGTAATGCATAGCCAACTTCTTGTTAATAATTATAGATTCTACAGCTTTCTTGATGACACAGAGATTTTGTCTCAATATTGAGTTGTCCATTGGATCGCATAGTTTATCTAAACTACGCTCCAGAACGTCATCATCACGATTTGGATTTACCTCATAGAGATAAATATGGCGTAACTCGTCCTTGTAATCTGGAATATTCCTTAAAGCGATTCCCTCTGGATGTTTAAGGTATAGCAGATAGAGTGTCTTAGGAATTGGACGTAGTTTCAGTTCCATTTCATTATAATCAGGCAGAATGATTCTCTTATCCATGTTGACAACAATAGATGATAATGTATCTTCGTCCAGAACTATTTTACCCTTGATTACATTAAGGAGTTCTTCTTGTGGGAGAACATCGTGTGTACGAGTAACATAGTCAACAATCAGTGCAGATATATTGTCTAACAGTTCTTGTCTTTCGGCCTCCAATGACTTCGTTTCACGATAGTCCTGAACAACCTGCTTAAGACTGTTATCTGACTTGGCGGTAGGCTTACATTCCGAACGATCTGCCTGTAAGTGATGTCCAAAGATTCTCTGAGCATCTTCTGGACTTATTGGGTCTTGTTCTGCTTGAATCTCAAGAACCTTCTCGTATTCCAAATCAAGTTTCTCTTGGAATCTCTCTTCTTCCTCTGCTGCTTTTATGTCCAGTTCGTTCAAGTATTCTTGAATTCTTTCTTCCTCTTCGGCAGCTTTTATATCTTGCTCTATTAAAAACTCTTGTAGTTTCTCTTCAGCCTCGGCCTCGCGAATTGCCCATTCTACTTCAAGATTAGCCAATGCCTCTTCCTCTTGCTCATAGAGATCAAGTTCTTTCTCAATAATAGCTTGCTGAATCATGGCATCAAGCTCAGCCTGCTGACGAGCCTTTTCTTCTTCGGCTTCCATCATTGCATCCTGAACGAGAAGGTCAATCTCAGCCTGCTGGCGAGCCTTCTCTTCTTCGGCTTCCATCATTGCATTCTGAACGAGAAGGTCAATTTCAGCCTGTTGGCGAGCCTTCTCTTCTTTGACTTCCATCATCGCATTCTGAACAAGAAGGTCAATCTCAGCCTGCTGACGAGCTTTTTCATCCTCTGCATCCATTATCATCAGGTCAATCTCAGCCTGCTGGCAAGCTTTCTTTTGATCAGCCTTAATAAGTGCGTCCTGAACTTTGAGATCAAAATAACCATGAACACGAGCGTTTTCTTCGTCAGCCTTGATAAGAGCTTCCTGAACTCTAAGTTCTACCTCATAGACAGGAATGTCTTCAAGACTTGAAATATCATACAGTTTATCAAGGAAAGCTTTTACCCATTTGCCGTCTTCTGTAATAGTTGCAGAGACATAGTTCTCCTTATAGAGACTACCGATATTTACGCGACGAGCAAAAGCCTTGCCAGTAAGACTGCTGTCATCTGTCTCTCTCATTTCTACAGAGAGAGGGAAATGTTTGTCATAGTTTGAGTATGATTTCTCAAACAAAGACTGAATTGATTCAACAAGTTCCTTTTTACGATTGCTATCGTAATTTGTAGGAACATAGATTGCTACTGTACCAGGTACGAGAGTACCGATGATTGAGTTGAAAGAATTATTATTATTCATTTTTTTTATTTTTAAAGTTAAGGATTTAGTTATTCTCAAAATAATCTGAAGAGCATTCTTCATTGATTGCCGAAATCTCATTGTCAGAGATGTCTTCTGCAGATCTGCAAGCAAAAGCTGATACCATAGCGTTATGCACCTTTGAATAGTATCTGTCGCGAGAACGTCTTTCTTCTTCGAACATTCTCTTTGTTCCTTCTACATCTTTCTGGAACTCCATAACATTATCTATCTTCAAAGAGAATGCTACGCTCTTAACATCATGATCAGCACCGATGTATGCAAACATCCAGCCTTGTTTCTTGAGGCGTTCAATAAGAGAAACTATAGTCTTGTTATTGAACTCACGCGATGCATTCTCATAGCCATCTGTGATAATTGTAACACTGACAGAAGAGAACTTCTCGCCACGTACAAGTGCTTCCATTCCGATGCAAGCATTGCCTACAGCATCATAAAGAGGTGTCATGCAACATGGCTGATAGTCATCTTTGCTTATTGGACGAACTTCCTGCGCAGGTACGTTATTAAATATGTAACGCTGCTCGCATCCGCAGAATGCAACAAGAGTAATGAACTGCTCCTGTTCAGGATTCTTTTTCTCGGAAGCTTTGATAGTTCCGATGGTTTCGTTAACACCTGAGATTGCCTCGTTTTCGATTGAACTCATCGAACCGCTCTTGTCGAGGATGATGAGGTTGTGAATTGTTGTTTTCATTGTTTTTTATATTTTTGGTTTGTTTTTCTGGGTGCAAAGGTATGAGGTTTGTTTCAGACCTTTCGGAAATTCAAACGTTGTAATTGTAAAAAACAACAAAATCCACAAAAAATATTGAGAAAAAGGTGCATTTCTAGGTATTATGAAGGGAGGGATTGCATTATTCGCGAGTTAGAGTATTGTTATTAGACGCACCTCGTATCTCGTTCATATATTCATCAAGTACATATATATCACTCATAGTCTGAAGGCCATAGCGGGGATCTTTTAGCATGGTATAGACATGACTTTGGTAGAAGAGAGTTAAAGCTTGCTCTTCTGATACGTCAAGTTCCTTTGCTATCAGCAATACTATACGTGCTATCTTGCGCCATAATACATTGTCTCTCATATCAGTCCTCGTCTTTGATTGTATAACAGGAAGTAAAATGCAGATACTTGTCAAGAATTTCTTGGTTACGAATACAAAGTTGGTGGTTAGGTTTCTTGAAGCGTAACTGATCAAGTGCTTGTTCTGCAGTGATACGCCCCATTTCATAATCCTCTACCGTATCAATGACTTGGTCATTGGCGACTCCGCCTTCTACAACATCATATCCTTTGGCAGCATCTTCACCGTGACGGTTTGCGACCACAAAATTAAGCCAAGGTATGTCATAAGTGGGAAATCTGAGTACATTATATGAGTCCAAAGCTGTTTCGTCAAATTCATATTCATTGACTATACCTTCTTCATCATCATTGTATCTGCCACCAATAACAATTGCCCATTTTTCGGCTTGTGATTTCAGATTTGTTACATAGAAACCACGACCAAAGTCGAGATTACGTCTTCCTGCATTTGCGCGAGGAGATTCAACTGTAGTGTAAGAACCGTGATAAAGCGTACTCATAATTTCGCCTCCCTATTCTTCAGTGTTTCGACAATATCGTCTGTGACATACTCCAGACTCTGGGTGTGAAGCATGTCATAGTGGCGAATGAGACGTTTGTGGATCAACCCGACTTTATTCAAACGCATAAGCATTTGAGGAGCTGGAATATCCATCTTTTTTGCGCCACTTTCTATCGCCATTACTGCGAAATGTATTTTGCGATATGCATCTGTATTAACGTATGTTGTCATTATGTCAATAAGTGATATTCTTCAATGCTTATTTGTTCATTCGGCTAATAAAACATTTGCAAAAGTATAAGTTTTTATTCAAATAGCCAAACAGAATTAAGAAAATCTCTCTCTGTAAGATGATTTTTATACAAAAAACCGCTCTCACCCTTTCTGTGGGGTGGGAGCGGTTGCTTTTGGGGAGATTCTTAGCCTCCCCTGTGGAGAGGGTGGGGAGGGACTTTAGTCGATAGAGTACTTGTTGTCCTCCTTCATCTGGATGGCAGTCTTACGCCCTGCTGCGCTTAGCTCTCCGGTGCCGCGTGCGTTGAAAGAGTAGCTGCGCACCTTGTCTGGAGTAGCCTCAAGGGCAGTGTCCGATGGCTTGCAGTGAACGCCGAGTGAGAAGATAGCGAGATCTTGGAGCTTCACGGTCTTGCCGTCGAGAAGGAGTTCCTTGATGCAGCTAACCGCATCGCAGAGAATACCGCGGATAGTACCCTTTGAGAATGGGGTGTTGTGTGCTGCCATGTGAGAGGCGAGACCATCTACGTCGATTTGCTCGCCGTTGACGATACGGATGAACCACTTGCCGTTAGTACTCTCTAAAGAACTGTTTGACTGATACTTTTGATAACGAAGCATTGTTGTGTGTGCCCTCTGTTAGCACTCCGTGAGGAGCGGGCTCGTGCAGGGCTTGGAGCCTGGGTTGATTGATTGTTGTGAATGAATTTTCGTTTGTTGTTGTGTATTGCTTGATTGCGAGTGCAAAGGTAGTAATATATATTATTGTGTGCAATACCATTCGTAGGTTCTCAGTATTTTCTTCGCAGTTTTTTGCAAAAGCAGTTGGTATATAAAGAGTAGGGCGAGGATTTCCGAGCCGTTTGCGCGAATAAGAACCTTAATCGCGGCTCGGAAATCCTCGCCCTACTTTTTGGGGGAGAACCAGTCTTTTTTGGGAGAGAACCAGTCTTTTTTGGGAGAACAAACTTAGAACTCCTGTCCGAGGATGAAGTGGAACTGAGCACCACCACGGTTTCCGAACGGAACCTTGTCGAAGCCGTATGCCCAGTCGATACCCATCAGTCCGACCATAGGGAGGAAGATACGGATACCGGCACCTGCAGAGCGGCGCATGTCGAGAGGGTTGAAGCTCTTTGTGTCGTTCCATGCGTTACCAGCTTCAGCGAAGGTAAGACCGTAGATGGTAGTATTGCCAAGGAGGAATGGATAGCGGAGTTCTACTGTCATTCGGTCGTAGGCGTAGCCCGTGTAGCCCTGTGGAGTGAGCGAACCGTTCTCGTAACCACGGAGGGCGATTGTTTCCTCTGCATAACCATAAGAATAGCCACTCATACCGTCACCACCGACGTAGAATGTCTCGAACGGAGACTTCTTGTGCTTGTTGAATTGCCCGAGCAGACCGAACTCGAAGCGTGTCATGAGCACGAGACACTTGGTGCCACCAGTGAGTGCTGTGTATGTCTTGCTCTTGAACTTCCACTTATGGTACTCAATCCAGCGGTACTTCTCCTGCTGTTCTTGCTGGTAAGTGTCTGAGAGATAGTTTGTAGCAAGGTGCTCATAGTCCTTTTTCTGCCATGCAGACCATGGTGGAGTGATATGGACGGAAGCCATGAACTCCGATCCGCGACGAGGGAAGAGCTGGTTGTCGGTAGATGTACGTGAGAGCGTGATACCGATATTGATGTTGTTACAGTTACCGTTCTGTACGAGGAAGTAGCTCCAGTTCTTTAGCATATAGCGCTGGTAAGCCACTTCGGCAGTGAGTTGGAAGTAGTCGTCAGGCCAGCGCAGACGCTTTCCCCAACCGAGGCTTGCACCGAAGATCGACACCGACTTGTCTGGGTCGTAGTAGTTCTCATAGCCGTAGTTGTATGAGCTTCCATAGCCGTACATGTAGTTGTAGTAGTTGTTCATGTAGGCTGAGTTGTAGTAAGAGCTTGAGACGTCAGTCTGCTTTGAGTAGTAAGCTCCTACGGAGAACTGTACAGGGCGCTTTCCGCCGAACCATGAGGTAGAGTATGAAGTGTTGTACGACTGGTAGTAGGTACCGTTCGTATTGGCACCGATGGCAAGAGTCTCGCCGTCGCCGATAGGCATGATGCCACGGTGCTCAGCGTTCTTGCGGAAGAGGTTTGCCATGGAGAAGTTGTTGAGCTTCAGACCGATCTTTCCGATGACACCCGTTTGTCCCCAACCGAGTGAGAACTCTATCTGGTCGTTAGACTTCTGCTCCAGTTCCCAGTTGATATCTACCGTGCCGTCCTCTGGATTAGGCTTGATGTCTGGGTTTACCTTTTCTGGGTCGAAGTGTCCCATAGACGCCAATTCACGAGCCGAACGCTGTAGTGCTTCCTTAGAGAAGAGGTCGCCTGGCTTTGTACGGAGTTCACGGCGTACAACGTTCTCGTAGAGACGGTCGTTACCGGTGATGCGTACGTGCGAGATGTGAGCCTGCTGACCTTCCGTGATGCGCATCTCGAGGTCGATGGAGTCGCCGTCGATGTTTATCTCCGTAGGCTGGAGGTTGTAGAAGAGGTAGCCGTTGTTCCAGTAAAGGTTGCCCACAGCGTCCTCGTCTTCGGAGAGGCGTTTGTTCAGGAGCTTCTGGTTATAGACGTCGCCCTTCTGCATGGTAAGCAGCTTGGCGAGCTGGTCGGCCTTATATACGGTATTTCCCACCCACGTGATGTCGCGGATGTAGTATTTCTTGCCTTCGTTTATCTTGAGATATACGTTAACGTGCTTGTCATCTACCACCCAAACGCTGTCTTCCACGATTTCTGCGTCGCGGTAGCCCTGCTCGTTATATTTGGCGATGATGTTCTGCTTGTCCTCTTTATAGCGTTCTGGAGTGTATTTCTTCTTCTTGAAGAAGTTCTTCAGTTTGCCCGCCTCATGTAGGTTCTTGAAGCCGCCGTTGGAGAAGAGGTTACCCTTGAGCTTATTTTCTGTGATTTGCTCAGTACCCTCCATGATGATCTGTCGCACCTTCATCTTCTCGTGCTTGTCGATGTTGATGTCGAGGATCACCTGGTTCTTGTTCGTCAGGTCCTCACGCTGCATGATGTCTATCTCCGCATTGTTGTAGCCCTTGTCGTCAAAGTATTTCTTGGCAAGGATCTTCGCGCGGTTTATCATGTTAGGTGTAATCTGCGCACCCTTCAGCAGACCGAGTTTCTGCTCCATGTCCTCACGCTCCGACTTCTTGAGTCCATTATAGTTAATGGTACTTACGCGCGGGCGCAAAGCAAGGTGTATGTGCAGATAAGCCGTGCTGCCGATGAGTGAATCGACGGCGATGCTGACGTTTGAGAAGAGACCGTGTCGCCAGTAGCGCTTAGTAGCTTCCGTAATCTTCTGTCCCGGAATCTCTATTTGTTCGCCTAAAGACAGTCCGGAGATGCCTTGCAGCATGTAGTCTTCATAGCCCTCCACACCACTGACGGCAATGCCACCGATGGTGTATGTCTTTGGGTCGCCGGCGTAGGTGACCTCAGGATTAATGATTCTTTCCTGTGCACTTGCTGCCATGGAGAACAGTAAGAGTAGGAGAGACCCCCCTAGCCCCCCACAAGGGGGAATAAGGGAAGTTAGCTTCTTAAGAATTGACTTTATCATTGTAATATTTTATTTGCGGGATATTACTCCCCCTTGTGGGGGGTGGGGGTCTCCACCTGCTCGCCTGTCTTGCCGAAGCGGCGTTGGCGTGAGTGGAAGGAGTCGAGTGCTTTGTGCAGTTCTGCTTCGTCGAAGTCTGGCCAATAGACATCTGTGAAGTACAACTCAGAGTAGGCTATCTGCCAGAGCAGGTAGTTGGAGATGCGACATTCACCGCCGGTGCGTATCAGTAGGTCCGGGTCTGGCATGAAGTTCGTGGCGAGGTGCTGCGAGATAGTGTCCTCGTTGATGTCCTCAGGAGCGAGAGTGCCGTCCTTCACCTCCTCGGCTATTTGCTTCATGGCGTCCGTAATCTCCCATTTCGAAGAGTAAGAGAAGGCGAGCACCATTGTCAGACCAGTGTTGTCCTTTGTCTTGTCGATGGTCTGCTGCATACGCTTCATGACTATGTCAGGTATGCGTGAAGAGTCGCCGATGACGCGGAAGCGCACGTTGTTCTTTTCGAATATCTCGTCCTCCAGGTTCTTCAGCACGAGATCCATGAGTGCCGCCACCTCCTCAGCAGGACGATTCCAGTTTTCCGTAGAGAAGGTGTAGAGCGTGAGGTATTTCATGCCGAGGCGAGAGCATTCGGAGGTTATCTTCCTGACGGTCTCCACTCCGGCAGAGTGTCCGTACTGTCGTGGCATGCCTTTCGCCTTAGCCCAACGGCCGTTGCCGTCCATGATGATGGCGAGATGTTCAATGCCGACCCCCTCTAACTCCCCCACAGGGGGAGGACAGCTTCGCCCACAAGTACAGTTTTGTCCACTGTTTTCCGTAGGAGTGGTGAGCTTTGAGTCTATATTGGCGTTATTTGTTGAGTTCATCTTTTATTCTTTGTAGGACGTTATCTATATTTGTTAGCACATCTTCGTTATTGAATCGTATTTCTCTGAACCCTAATTCTTGAAGTCTGCTTGTTCTGGTTGCATCAGCCTTTTGCTGTTCTTCTGTTGAATGGTAACCGCCGTCAATTTCAACAATCAGGTTCTTTGATAGACAAACGAAGTCTGCTATGTAGTTTTCTATTATATATTGTCGTCTAAACCTTACCCCTAAAGCTCTGCTGCGAAGGAAATTCCATAAGTGACTTTCTGCCTGAGTTGGAAATTTCTTGTTTTCGTCAGCCTTTTCCTTTAAAAGTTTGTAGTTTATCGGATCCGCGCATCTCCAGGGTTCTTCCAGCTTTGTTCGATCAATCATCTTTTTTTGAATTTTAGTGACTTTTCTCTGCCGCGACTGTCCTCCCCCCTGTGGGGGAGTTAGAGGGGGTCTTGGCTGTTTAGAATTGTGGATTACACGTTGAGCATTTCGGCAGCATGCTGTATGTTATGGTTAGCTTCAGCATGGAGTAGCAGTCGGTGTTCTTGAAGATGCCCTGGCTTTTTATTCCGTAAGGATCACGGATGCCGTCGAGTTCGTCGGAGAGGGAGAAGTGTATTCGCCATTCCAGACCGAGGTTCAGACGGTCGGCAGCCTTGTATTTTATGCCTAAGCCCATTGGCACATGCGCTGTAAAGACCGTTCCTGCGAGTTTTGTGTCGGCAACGGTAGCACCGAGACCGAGGAACAGATATGGCGCGAGACGCTTTGCGCGGTGGTAGTCGCGACCAGTTCCGTACGGCCAGAAGTTGTACTCATAGACGCAGGAGAGGTCGTAGAGGTTGACCCCCTCTGTCTCCCCCACAGGGGGAGTATTGCCTTCGCTATATGGGTTCTGCCCCAACGGAAACGGATAGTAGTTGTCCGGACTCTTCAAGTCGTATTTCAGTTTACCGTAAGATATGTCAGCGCGCAGCGACATGTATGGGTTTACTACGCGGCGGAGTATCAGCGAACCCATCGGCTGCTGACATTTCAGTAGCGAGGAGTTGTAGTCGCCCAGGTAGTTTACCAGTCCTACGGCAGCACCCATCTCCAACTTATATTCCACCTCTCCGGCAGTTTGGGCATAAGCAAGACCCCACCCAGCCTTCCCACAAGGGAGGAGAAGGCACAGCAGAGGAAACTGCCAGAGTAGTAATATGGAGAGAGTTTTTTTCATTCGGGTTACCACGCCACTTCGTTCAGCTTTCCTGTGAACACCTGTCCGTTAGGCGCGAAGATCCAGAGGATTCCGTGACTGTCGGCATGGATGTGTGAAATGGCATCTTCACTGAGTGTAGAAGGTGCATAGAGGAAGTAGCGCTGCTGCCATGAGCGACCGTAGTCGAGGCTTGAGTAGAGCTTGCCGTTGGAGAGCGCTACGAGATAGTCGCTGTAGCTGACGACCTCCACGTAGCTGTCAGGGAGGTTCTGGTTGAAAGCATTAGAGAGGAGCATCCACTTCTGTGGAGTGGCTGTGTTCTCTGGCTTGTAGAGTACGAAAGTCGAGAGACTGTTGTCGGCATTTGTGATATTGCCGATGATTGTTGTTCCCTGTTCGTTCTTTGCCGCACAGATGGAGTTTGCACTGGCGACGTAGTTTGCTATTGCTGGGTCATAGAACTCCTCTAGGGTGGCAGTGCCAGTCTCTGTGTTTATGCTCACGAGCGGACTGTTACCGGCAGCGTCGTTTGCAATGGCGTAGAGCTTTCCTGCGCTTGAACCGAGCAACTTGTTGATGCCCAGAGGAGCCGTTGTGCTGATGTTGTCCTCCCAGTTTACGCAGTCCTTAGTGCGTACTAGGTTGCCCTTTCCGTCAGTGCTGTATATATAACCCTGATGAGCGACGATAGGCTGCTCAGCCGAAGGACCGCCACTGAGGCTGCTCCATGTCTTGCCGCTGCGGATGTCTGTGCTGCAGATGCCAGAAGGTGTCTTCACGAAGAGGCTTCCACCCAGTTCGGCTATGTTCTGAACGCCGTCCTTGAGAGCTTCGGCAGTGTATGGCGCGTTCCATGTCATCTTCTTAGGTAGTTCCTTGTGGATGTTTATCTTCAGCTTGTAGAGCGCGGAGCATGTGCCGTCGTTGGAGAAAACGCGGAACTGTTGTGGATTTGTCGTAAAGTCGATGGAGTCAGTGGAGTTTAGATAGAAGAGTGAGTCGCTCGTTGCGCTCTTTATATAGACAATGCCACCGTTTCGGGTGCCGAAGGTGAGCAGTATCTTCGTAGAGTCAGTGCCCTCAGGAAGGGAATCTACGTTGTATATCTCGCGCTTGTACTGGTCGATGGTGAACTTGTACGACGCTGCTGAGTAGGTACCTCTGTATGTACTGTCTGCACCGCTCTTTGATGTTGTGTGGAAGGTGCGTTTCAGAGTTCCGAAAGTAACTGACGTGATGGCGCAGTCGCTGTATGTAGTGGTCTGTGTGTCATTGTCAGTCAGACATGAACCGAGCGAAAGGGTGCTCAGTGTCATGGCGGTGAGGAGTAGTGTATGTAGTAGCTTCTTCATTGTCTTTTGTATTATGCGTGCATATAACAGCGTGCAAAATTAATAAAATCTTGGCTTTTTCTTTTATTTAAATGTATATTATTAGGATTTTGGGCGGGATTTTTTAATTTTTTTAAAGATTTTTTGCAATTCTGAGGGCAAAAAGTGTTATCTTTGCGTGAAAAGAAACCGCAAAAATGAATAAACTCTTAACTCTATCCCTCGCAGCTGCCCTCGCAGCTTCAACGAATGTTTCTGCCCAGACATTCACCGAATGGCAGAATCCACAGGTCAATCAGATCAATCGCTTGCCTATGCATACAACCTACGATTCTTCCTGTCCGAAGGTGTCGCTCGAAGGTACGTGGAAGTTCAATTTCCAGGAGAGTGCAGACGCACCGCTCAAGGACTTCTATTCTGCTAATGTAGATGACAGCAAGTGGGCGTCAATGCCTGTTCCGGGCATGTGGGAGCTCAATGGCTTCGGCGATCCTATCTATGTGAATATAGGCTATGCTTGGCGCGGTCGCAACTGGAACACGCCGCCTACTGTTCCTCTGGAGCATAACCACGTCGGCTCATACCGCCGCACCATCACCATCCCTGCCGACTGGAAGGGCAAGCAGATCATCGCTCATTTCGGTTCCGTGACAAGCAATATCTACCTCTATGTGAACGGTCAGTTTGTCGGTTACAGCGAGGACAGCAAGCTCGCCTCTGAGTTTGATATCACGAAATACGCGCAGCCAGGACAAAACCTCATCGCCTTCCAGACATACCGCTGGTGCGACGGCACATACCTCGAGGATCAGGACTTCTTCCGCTTCTGTGGTGTGGCACGCGACTGCTATCTCTTTGCTAAGGATAAGAAGGTCAAAATCAATGATTTGCGCGTTTATCCTAATCTCGCAGAAGATTACAAATCTGCAACTCTCAACGTGAAGCTCGATCAGAATGGTGCTTCTGCCATTCAGTATAAGCTCACTGCTCCTGACGGCAAGGTTGTGGCTGAAGACCAGACCTCTCCTAAGGCTCTCGGCTTCGGCATCGAGGTGCAGCAGCCTAAATTATGGAGCGCAGAGACTCCTTACCTCTACACCCTCGAGCTACAGCTTCTAAAGGGCAAGAAGGTAGTTGAGACCGCCACCCAGAAGGTTGGTTTCCGCGATGTCCGCATTGAGGACGGTCAGCTCCTCGTCAACGGCAAGCCTATCCTTATCAAGGGCGCCGACCGCCACGAGCTCGACCCAGACGGCGGCTATGTTGTTTCTCGTGAGCGCATGATTCAGGACATCCGCGAGATGAAGAAGATGAATATCAACGCTGTCCGCACAAGCCATTATCCTAATAATCCTCTCTGGTACGACCTCTGCGATGAGTACGGTCTCTACCTCGTGGCTGAGGCTAACGTGGAGAGCCACGGAATGGGCTACGGCAAGGAGACACTCGCAAAGAACGATGCTTACGCCCTCGCCCACATGGAGCGCAACCAGCGCAACATCCAGGCACAGTTCAACCATCCTTCTATCATCATCTGGTCTATGGGCAACGAGGCGGGCTTCGGACCTAACTTCGAGGCTGTCTATCGCTGGATAAAGGCTGAGGATTTGACGCGTCCTGTGCAGTACGAGCAGGCTGGCACGAACGATTTCACCGACATCTTCTGCCCGATGTACTACGGCTACGAGGGCTGCGAGAGATATTCTGAAAGCCAGAAGCCACAGGATCAGAAGCCACTCATCCAGTGTGAGTATGCTCATGCTATGGGTAACTCTCAGGGCGGCTTCAAGGAGTATTGGGACCTCATCCGCAAGTACCCTAAGTATCAGGGCGGCTTCATCTGGGACTTCGTTGACCAGTCTATCCACTGGAAGAACAAGGATGGCAAGGAGATCTACGCTTATGGCGGCGACTTCAACGACATAGACTACAAGGGCGACCGCAACTTCTGCGACAACGGACTTATCTCTCCTGACCGCGTATGGAACCCTCATGCCTACGAGGTGCAGTACTACTATCAGAACATCTGGACAGAGCCTATCGACCTCAACAAGGGCGAGATCCTTATCAAGAACGAGAATTTCTTCCGCGATCTTTCAAACTACCAACTCAACTGGACACTCCTCGCTGACGGCAAGCTATGCCAAAGCGGCAAGATCGCTGACCTTGAAGCACTGGAAGAGGTTGACATTGCAATACCAGATGGTGGTGATCGCAATTATGCCAACACCATTTCTTCTTTCCACACTGCCACCCTCCCTCTTGACTTCGCAGCAGTCCCTGTGAACGCAGAACTCCTCCTCAACATTGAGTACATCCTCAAGACCGACGAGCCGCTCCTTAAGAAGGGCCATGTCATTGCGCGTCAGCAGTTTGCGCTCTCTGAGTCTCCTCTCGTTGATGACATGCTGCCTTACAGCGCGAAGGTGCAGCTTGAAGCAGCCGGCTTAGAGCCTGTAGGAACTGATTTCGATAAGGTTGCCCCAGACTTCGATGTTGAGATAAACCCTCACACTGGTATGCTCTCATGCTACCGCGTCAACGGCGTTGACATGCTCGCCAATGGCAAGGAGATGACACCAAACTTCTGGCGCGCCGTTACCGACAACGACCTCGGTGCTAACCTCCAGCGTCGCTATGTTCAGTGGCGCAAGCCAGCCATGCGCGTCCTCAGCGTTACAGACTCAAGCAAGGAAGCCCTCACCGCAAAAGTAAAGAAGGGCAAGAAAGCTACAAATGGCAAGAAAGCGGCGAATGCCACCACTGGCGCTTCAACGCCATCAGCGGCACGCACCATCACTGCCACCCTCGCCATCGACTCCCTCGATGCTACCCTCACCATGACCTACGACATTCAGCCTGACGGTTCTGTCAAGGTCACTGAGCACTTCGTCCCTAACGGCAATGCAGATGCCAAGAAGTTCAGCAGCTTCTTCCGTTTCGGCGTGCAGCTCCCAATGCCTAAGGCTATGGACAAGAGCGAGTTCTACGGTCGCGGACCTATCGAGAACTATGCCGACCGCAAGTCTTGCACCTTCGTCGGTCGCTACAAGCAGACTGCCGCCGAGCAGGCATACGCCTATATCCGTCCGCAGGAGACAGGCACGAAGAGCGATATGCGTTGGTGGAAGCAGACCGACGCTCAGGGCAACGGACTCATCATCACAGCTCCAAAGCTCTTCTACGCTTCAGCCCTCGAATACACTCAGGATGCCCTCGACAACACAAGACCCCTCCTAACCTCCCCACAGGGTAGGGACTCAAAGCAGCCTGAGTATGAATACTCCTACGACAAGCTCCCTCGCCACATGGCAGAGATTCCAAAGGCAGACTACACCAACGTTTCCATTGATGGCTACCAGATGGGTCTCGGTTGCGTAACATCATGGGGTGCAACACCACGTCGAGAGTACATGCTGAAGTACGGTGAGTATAAGTTTGAGTTTACGCTGACGCCGGTGAAGTAGGGAGCCCCCAACAATAGACTCTAAATCTTAATATCCCCCACCTTTAAAATATAAGGAATATGAAAAATGATTGCTTTAAAGGCTTTGGACTAAGGATTTTCTTCTCTTGTCTATGCCTGCTGTTTTCAGTATCCAGCTGTACTGCCCAATGGCGTCAAAGAGGATTTCCACAGGATGATTCTTATTTACCTGTTACCAAGCAGAAAGTAAAAATGCCTCCTAAGATTGTGTTGAAGAAGATCGCAAAGTCCGATAGGGTTATGGCTTATACTGTAGATGCCCTATCTGAAGATACATTAAACGAAAAACTTTGTGGTTTCAGTACTGTCGGCAAGCCTAAGGAACTGACTGTGTCTGAGGCAGATTTTCTTCGTTCACTTGTGGCTGAGGAGTCTAGTTTCGTGAAGAAGGATGACGTGGTGAAATACAGTGCTTTCATTCCTGACTATGCGTTTAAGTTCATGAGAGAGAAAGACTCTGTTGTGGTTTTTCTGGATTTTCATGCAGACATGTGGTCTTTCGAATATCAGAAGAAAAGAACTATCTTTGATAACGCTGTGGTTTCCAAAAAGTTGCGCTCGTTTGTAAAATCAGTGTTTAACCTTAAGTCTTCTAGCGCAAATGCTGCTAAGACAGTAGCTGCTAATTCCATGCAACCAAGCAATGGTCCTGAGGAAAGCGTTGAAAAGCCAGAATTGAAGGAAACTGTTGCGAAGGTTGAAAAGCGTGACACGGTAAAATATCGCACTATACCGACAGAAATGGAGGCTGTAATAAAGAATGCAGACTCTATCTACTGCTGCCTACTTGACCCTCTGGCTGAAGAAGTTGAAGAGAAGAAACTCGGTAAATTCCTGATACTTCAGGAGAAGGAAGTAAAGGAAAAGGATGCATCTGCTTTAGCTCAGAGACTTCTCTGCAAGAAGAGTTTCCCTGAAATGCCTTACCTGAAAAACTGTACATTCTTGCCTGATTTGGCATTTATTTTTGTCCATAAAGGGGAAAGGCTCAATGTGATGTTCTCTTTTTACTGTAATGAGTGTAAGATGGTTTTGAACGACAAACTTGAGTTCCATAATGATTGTAGCGACATACAGTCGGAGATAGTAAAAATAGGAAGAAAAATATTCCCAAAAGACAAATATTTACGAACAATAAGCAAATAGTACGTTAAGGTTATGAAGAAATTATTATTTACACTTCTGGGCGTTATTCTCTCCCTCTCTCTGACAGCTCAGACTATGCATACCCTCATTTTTGTGAATGAGAGTGAACCTGGACGTCAGGTGGACCGTACAGCCGACAGCAGAAATATGCAGGGCTTCTTTACGGATATAGCAAACTGCCTGAACTACAGAAACGATATGCATACACATTCCGGATCAGAGTTCCTGACATCGTATATAGATAGGGAAATTGATAATCTCAGAGTGGGTAGTAATGATATTGTTGTTTTTTATTACAGTGGTCATGGTGCGAATCTCAGAAATGACAAATGGCCTACGCTAGACCTTCTGGATAAACCATACTGGTCGTCGCGAATACTTGCTAGATTAAACGGAAAGTGTGACAAGGCAAAGCTTGTGTTGTTTATTACAGACTGTTGCAATTCATATATTAATGGTAGGAAACCGGTATCTTCATACAATCCAGTTGATCCGAGAAATGTAAAGAAACTCTTTGCTGGATTCAAGGGAAAGAAGAAGGTCATAGTTACTGCAGCAAAACCTGGTCAGGAATCTATTAGCCATAAGGAATATGGCGCATATTTCGGCATCTGTTTAAGGCAGGCTATAAAAGATAACGTGTCGAACGATGTGTCTAATCCAACATGGGACAAAGTCCTTTCTGATGCAAGCAAAATGACAAATTACTTGACGGATATGCGTCACGAACCACAGTATAGCATAGAGCAAAGTGCTGATCCTTTTGATGATTTTGACGATGAATTCTAAAAACTGCACAACTGAATATGAAAAGATTATATACCCTGATAGTTCTTGCATTATTATGTAGCGGACTGCGTGCTCAGAGCGAGGCGGGCACCATACACTTCATTGTTTTTGCTGATACGGAAGACTCCAGTGTGGGTACTTCATGTAGTCAGACATTGAAGTATCTTAAGGAAAACATGCTGATAAAGTTGCGTCGTTATATTGATGACAAAGATGTCAAGTCGTACATCTGTGAAGGTCATAAGGATTTTACACGTAACAAACTCAATTCAACGTTGTCGTCACTGTCAACTGCTCCTAACGATGTGATCTTCTTCTATTACACCGGACATGGCTTTAATGACGGTTCAAAGAATGATTACCCTACGCTGACATTGGGAAAAGACGGCGAAGAGATGTCTCGCAGAAAGATGGAACTCCTTGACGTCTATAATACACTAAGGGGAAAGAACCATCGTCTTTTGGTCGTAATGGCTGAGGCTTGCAACAAGCAGTCTTCCGGTTCGAGCATTGCGGATAACTCTCCTTTCGAAGAAGATGAATCGAAGTACAAGACGCTATTCTCTGCTACAGGAGACTATATGATCAGTTCCAGCAAGAAAGGTCAGGCTTCTTTCTCGCAGGCAGGAAGCATGGGTGCGTTCTCGCGTTCTTTTGCTGATGCCGTGTCAGAACTGTTGGCTAAAGACTCTAAGGAAAGCTTAAACTGGCCAGCTCTCTTCAAGCTTATCTCGCAAAAAACGGTACAGCGTGCGGAGCAGATGAAGATAGAGCAAAACCCACAATGGCTTCAGGGTGCCTACTCTGCTGGAGCATCCACGGTGTATAAGCCTGCAAAGCCTGTAACGACAACAACGACTACCACCACCTCTACTGTATCTACTCCAAGCAGAAAAAGCTATTATCGGGAGCCATGGAACTCACCTGATGAACCAAAGATAATCGGTCTTTCATTAGGCTATGTTACTAAGCAATGGGCTGCAAGCTATGACGGACAGGTAGAGAAGTTCGGATATTGGGAAGATAAGGAATATCTTACTGGTATTCAGGTGGGTATAAGAGTGGAGCCACAGTTTAAATATGGCTTTGCCTTAAATACCGGACTATATTATGAATATTACTTCTCAAACACGGATAATACTACTATCAACGACGAGTACAACAGACCGTTAAGCTGCTCGGGAGGTATGGAAGAACATAATCTGTATCTTCCTGTTCATTTGGAATACCGACTTCATTTCAGCGAAAACTTCAATGTGTTCTTCTTTGGAGGCGTAGGACTGGATTACGGTTTGGGCGGAACGGTTAAGTATAAGGATATTCCAGGATATGAGGATACCACTTTCGACGACATATACAAAGACACTTGGGCATGGAAGCGTTTCAATACATCGCTCGAATACGGCTTGGGATTGCGAGTCTATGGAGTGCAGCTTCATGCTAGCATGGCTAACGGTCTCATAAACATGTCTAGCGAAGACGACGTAAAAGTGAAAATGAATAAGAACCTGTCTATAGGAATATCTTACATGTTCTAACAAAAGAAAATGAAGAAGATTTTACTGCTTTCGCTTGTATGGCTCATTGCTGAATTCGTGCCGGCGAAAACCGTGCATATGATTGTGTTTACGGATGATAACGACCAGTCCATTGGTCCTTCCTGCCGACCAACTCATAAATACCTTAGCGGTACGTTTGCTCCGAATATCAGGCAATATACGGGACTGACGGTCTCTGACACCTATTATTACGGAGGACGTTATACACTGGCAGAATTGAATAAGGCTGTCGCATCCCTTAACACCAATGCTGACGACGTCATAATATTCTATTATGCCGGACATGGTTACAATAGGGGGATGAACGATTATCCTACACTTACCTTGGGAGTAAGCGGAACGCCTATCTCACAAAGAATTAGAGACCAGCTAGATGTATATAATGCATTGAGAAAGAAACCGCATAGGCTACTCCTCTGCATTGCAGAGGCATGTAATGCTGTTCATGGAGTCAGAGGAACTGCCGACAACACGATTACGTCGTTCCCCTCTCATGTTTTCAGTGCAGCACACTTCAAGGAACTTTTTGATGCTACAGGCGACTATATAGTTTCCAGTAGCATGAAAGGGCAGAAATCATATTCTTCTGAAGGAAGCCCTGGCATGTTTACCTGTGGATTCCGTGAAGCTTTCAACCAAGAAGTTGAGACTAGCAATACGGGAACAGCCTCGTGGAGTAGAATCTTTGGCAACTCTGTTACAAATACGGAGCACATCGCTATGGAGAGCGGATACACACAGAGGCCCCAATGGATGAAGGGGGAATATGTTAAAGAGGAACTGACGATTAATAACGTACAGGTGGCTGGTTTGGATGCCAATGATAAAGTTATTGGCTCATACGGAGGAACCATCTATGCCTCTGACGTTGCACGCTTGTCCTTCAAGGTGGACTATTCCTCTTCAACAGCAGTCAATCTGACGTATAAGTTGACAAATTCTTCTGGTAATAACTTTAGTAATGATAAATCGCCATCTGGCTATACGTGGAGTGTGGATCTTCCCGCAGGCAACAACACGACGCAGACTCATAACTGGGGATGGCAGACGACTGGCAACTATAAGGCGGATACATATACTTATGAGTTGTTCAACAAAGGTAAATCTGTTTACAGAAAGACGTTTACGTTATATCTGAAACAAAGCGAGATGAGCTACCTGACCGTTGATGGCAAAACAGCCGTTTCTTCCAGCTTCTCAAGCGGTAGCGGATCTCAGACGTATTCAGTCAGTACAAACGGTGGCTCTTACGATGTTAGTCTGCTGCCGAGCTGGTGTACAGTGACTTCCAAGGGGGCTAACTCGTTTACGATACAGTACAGCGCAAACACCGCTACCTCAGCGCGTTCTGACTGGTTTCAGGTGAAGTCGGGAGACAAAACTGTCAAGGTGTCTGTTACGCAAAATGCTAATCCAAACACTGTCAGTGCTGCGTTCCAGAACGTGTGGGTTGAACATAATGTCGTGCAGTATGTAGGATTTATGCCTGTCAAAGGAATGAAGATACATGCAAAGTTCAACGTCAACAATATGTATAACCGGCAAGGACTTATTCATGCTTATTTCTACTTCCAAAATGGAACCATGCTGATGGACTATAATGGTCAGTATAGGGCTCCAAACGGACAGGTTACTGTTTATGGAAATTTTACGCCAAATTATACCGAGTGTATCTTCAACGACTATGTTCTGTTCATGCCATATACGGAGTTGCATTGCGGTGCTGGTACGAGCTATCTTCGCTTCCATATGGAACTCTTTGAGAATACAACTGGCTCATGGCGTTTAATGGCGACTTCAACTAATTTAGACTTTATGTTTACGCAGTAGTAAATGGTAATCGGCTCAGTCTGAGTAAGTTATATGCTTACTCGGACTGAGGCTGAATTTCTTTTGCTTGCAAGGTTTTATACTCTTCATAGCTAATCGCCTTCCGCTTCGACTCCTCTATCTCGCGCCACATCTCCGCCTGTCTGACCTCCTCTGCCTTGCGCCATAGCAGCTTCTGTTTCTGCATACGGAAGGAGTGGAGGTATCTGGCGACCTTCTGCGGTGTCTGGAACTTCAGCCAACTGAGGAAGTGGCGGCAGAAATCGTCGTCGGAGAGCCAGGTCTTGTTCGGCTGCTCGGTGCGCATCTGCTCGTAGAAGGCGATGGCGTAGCGCTGCACATGGTCGAGTGGGAGAGAGTATGTCTTGCAGCAGAGATTAAGCCATGCCGTGTTCTTCCAGAGGGCGGTTGCGAAGGTGCGGAGCTGAGAGGCTGGCGTCGTTTTAATCTCTCCGTCAGAGAGATTTTTTTTATTATATTTATTATTATTTATTTCCTTGTCGTGATTCAGTGCGTGTTTTTGTTCGTGATTCGGTGCGCTGTGTTGCTTGATGCTTGAGCTTGTAACGTGCTGATATTCATCGTAATGCAGAATCTTTATGAGCGTTAAACTGTGCGTTCTTTTCTTCGTGATTTCGTGCGTTTTCTCGAGGGCGGTGAGGCAGCTTCTTACTTGTGAGATGCTTATGCCGATATACTCCGCTAGCCATAGCTGGCTGACGAGGACTTCACCGCGGTGAAGAACGATGCCGTCCTGTTCGCGCTCCTCATACTCGGCGAGTAGCAGGAGGTGTGTCCATACCGTCATCATGGTTGGGTTGTTGTGCCATTGCCAGGTCAGTAGCTGGCGGTGAAGGCTGATGAATCCGTTTGTCTTCATAGTTGTTGTGATTGATGTTGTTGATTGTTGTTATTGATAATAGTTTTCGATTGTTGTTGGGCGGCAAAGGTATGAAAAGGTTTTGTATTATGCAAGCGGATGGAAAGTTCAGGGAATGTTGAGGGAACGTTGAGGGAAAGAAAAAGTCATTTTGCTATGGATTTCAATTGGTTTTCCTATGACTTTTGGATCGTTTTCCTATGACTTTTGAGTCGTTTTCCTATGACTTTTGGATCGTTTTCCTATTAGTTTTCGATGTCTCCCAGACACTGAAAGAATGTATCGGCAGAGATTGACTTTTGTAACCTTCAAATTGCAAAATGCATACCCCAAAAAGCATAAAATAATAAGTGTAAGGTGTACTATTTCGGCAAAATAGAGCAAGAAAGGGGGGAATTTTGTTTTATTTTTAGCATTTTTTAAGAATAAATTTGTCTAAATATTAAATAATGTATAATTTTGTACCGCATTAAATTCGCTTAATGCGCCTTGTAGAAAACAAAATATCATAACTAATAATTAATTTTAAATGTTAACCAAACAAAGAAAACATTATGGATGGCTTATCTCGATGATAGCCTTCGCCCTGATGTCTTTTATCCCTCAGTCAGCACTGGCTCAGGAGATAAAGGGTACTGTGGTGGATGCTACAGGTGAGCCAATCATCGGCGCAACTATTGCCCAGAAGGACAATAAGTCGAACGCCGTAATCACCGACTTTGATGGTAACTTTACTATCAAGGGCGTAAGTGGTAAGACGCTTGTGTTCTCATACGTTGGTATGGTGACACAGGAATTGAAAGCTTCCGACGGCATGAAGGTCGTTCTCCAGGACGACAAGACTGACCTCGAGGAAGTAGTGGTAATCGGTTATACCAGCAAGGCTCGTAAGGACCTCACAGGTTCTGTAGGTTCTATCTCAGGTGCCAAGCTTGCTGCCGTTCCGGTAACATCAGCAGCCGTTGCCCTCCAGGGTAAGATTTCCGGTGTGCAGGTAACTACTGTCGATGGTCAGCCAGGTGCCGACGTAAACATCCGCGTTCGTGGAGGTACGTCAGTCACTCAGTCAAACGAACCTCTCTACATCGTCGATGGTTTCCAGGTATCTAACATCAACGACATCCCACCTTCAGACATCGCTTCTATCGACGTCCTCAAGGATGCTTCCCTCACAGCCATCTACGGTTCAAAGGGTGGTAACGGTGTAGTTGTGGTTACTACAAAGTCAGCTTCTGCTGGTAACATCAAGGTTTCTTTCAACGGAAACATGAGCCTCAGCCACCTCTCAAAGGAGCTCGACCTCATGAACGCTTACGACTTCGCAAAGTACCAGTATCAGTGGCACGCTGCCAACGGTACTCGTTCTTCTAACGCTAAGTTCTTCCGTTCAAACTTCGGTAACCCTTACGACCTTGATATGTACACTACTCTCCCTACACGCGACTGGCAGGACGAGGTTATGGGCGAGACTCCGCTCAACTACTCTGCTAACGTTTCTGTAGGTGGTGGTACAGACAAGCTCAAGTTCAACGCTTCCCTCACTCAGTCAGAGGATAAGGGTATCATCATGGGTTCTGGTGTTCGTCGTACAAACCTCAACATCAAGACCAACATGCAGCTCGCAAAGAACCTCCAGCTCCAGATCAACCCTAAGTTCTCTTATCGCCGCACAATGGGTGCCGGTGGTGAGCACGTAGGTACTGGTGGTATCATCGACGTTCTCAAGTATCGTCCTACAAACGGTCTCCGCGAGTTCGGTTACATCGACCCTTCATACGCTGACCCAGACGAGGAGGAACTCTTCTACTACACTAACCCTAAGAACGACATCCAGCTCAACCAGCAGGTAAGCCACGGCTACACATTCTCTAATGGTATCTCGCTCACCTGGACTCCAATCAAGGGTCTCTCTCTCCGTACAGAAGGTACTCTCGGCCTCGGTTGGTCTGACAACAAGCGCTTCTACGGTGCCCTCACTTCTACAGGTAAGGCCAACAACAACCAGCCTGTAGCACAGATCACTAACGGCAAGAGCTTCAACTACGTTTGGACTAACACTGCAAACTACGCTATCACTCTCGACGAGGTTCACAACCTCTCGTTCCTCCTCGGTCAGGAAGTACAGCACCGCGAGTCAAGCTCCAACTACGCAGCATCACGCTACTTCCCACGTTCGTTCACTGCTTCTCAGGCTTGGAACAACATGACTTACGGTACTCCATACGAGATCACTTCTAACCTCGCTACTTACAACCGTACAGCATCGTTCTTCGGTCAGGCTAACTACAACTACGACCACAAGTACCTCGCATCCATCACAATGCGTGCCGACGGTTCTACTCTCTTCTCTCCAGGCTATCAATGGGGTTACTTCCCATCTGTTTCTGGTGCATGGGTTATCTCTAAGGAGAACTTCATGAAGGATCTCAAGTGGATCGACAACCTCAAGCTCCGTGCTGCCGTAGGTCTCACTGGTAACAACAACATCTCAGCCGACATGTGGCGTCACCTCTACGCTATCAAGGACAAGGGTCCTGGCTTCGGCGAGACTACTCAGTATGGCGACAAGTACTATGGCGACAAGTCTTCAAACTTCGCTAACGAGAAGATCAAGTGGGAAACTACTCTCACACGCAACCTCGCTCTTGACATCTCACTCTTCGGCGGTCGCATCTCGATGACTCCTGAAGTTTACTGGAACACTACAAGCGACCTCCTCTACACTGCTGACATCCTCCCTGTTCTCGGTCACTCACAGCAGATCCAGAACATCGGCCAGGTTACATCAAAGGGTTTTGAGTTCCAGATTAACGGCGACATCCTCCGCGGTAAGGACTACGTACTCTCTGCAAACCTCTCATTCGGTCTCAACAAGAAGGTTGTTGACAAGCTCAACGGCGAGACAACAGTCGTTTGGGACCAGAACAACCGCTGGAAGTCTGCTTACAATGACTACTGCCTCCGCGTAGGCGACGAGGTGGGTCTCATCTACGGTTTCGTATATGACGGACTCTACACATTCGACGAGTTCTACTTCGACCCAGCCAACAACTACATCGCAGTGCCATGGGGCTCTAAGGCTGCTGATAACGGCACTTCAAAGGATATGGGCCCTCGCGAGGATGGTTACGTAACAGTGATCAACGACATCTCTGGTACTTCTAACTCTGGTAACGCTACCCTCCCTGGTAAGCCAAAGTTCAAGGACCTCGACGGTGACGGACGCATCACAGAGAACGACCGCACAGTGATCGGTAACACTAACCCTAAGGTACAGGGTGGTTTTGGTCTCTCAGGCTCTTACAAGAACATCGACTTCGCAGCTAACTTCACTTACATGCTCGACTTCGACCTCAACAACGCTACTGCCTACACACTCTCTTCTTCAGAGGGCAACAAGAACAATTTCTACAACGTTCTCTCTAAGTTCAACGACGGATGGCAGTACAACGACATCGACGGTTCTATCACAGGCACAAAGGGTGATATCCTCTACAAGTGCTACTACGTTGACGACTGCGTGAACATGTACAAGAGCGTCAATGCACACCGCACTCTCTGGAACCCAGCAGACGTGACAAAGAAGATTACTCAGTCTTACTTCATCGAGGACGCTTCTTTCCTCCGCTGCTCAGACGTAACAGTTGGTTACACTCTTCCAAAGAACATGCTCAAGAAGATCGGCGTCTCTAAGGCTCGCTTCTACGTGTCTGCTACTAACCTCTTCGTAATAACCAACTACTCAGGCTACGACCCAGAAGTTGACATCCAGACAGGTCTCACTTGTGGTATGGACTACAACCGCTACCCACGTGCTCGCAGCTTCGTATTCGGTACTAACATTACATTCTAATTAAGGTTCGCGCTATGCGCGAGGGTAAAGGCTAAAGGCTAAAAGCTAAAGGCCTCCAAGCTGCCGATCTCGGCTGCGCCCCGAACCTTAAAATAAAGAAAACATCGGCACAGGCCTTAAGCCTTTAGCTTTTAGCCTTTAGCCAAAATTTTCAAGAAAATTTTACAAAAAATGAAACTAAAGAATATATTACTTGCCGGAATCGCTGCCCTAAGCCTCACAGCTTGCAACGACTTCCTCGAGGTTGATGCTCCTTCTTCTGCTACAGAAGAGTTCGTCTTCAGCCAGAAGTCGGAAATCGAGCGCGCTCTCAAGGGTGTCTATGCTCAGGCGCTCAGCGGTAATATTTACGGCAACAACTACTTCACTTCGCTGACTTTCAACAGCGACGTGGATATGCAGACCAATGCAAACATCTCTCACCAGAACTCTACGTTCCAGCGTTTCGATGGCGACGAGACCAGTTCTACAGTGAAGAGTGCATGGAACTCGTTCTACAACCTCATCGAGTACTGCAACACATTCATCGCACAGGCTGAGGCAAGCCCTATCTATGACGAGAAGGACGCTGAACTCATGCAGTGGATTGGCGAGGCTAAGTGTCTCCGCGCCATGGCTTACCATGACCTCGTTGTATATTGGGGTGATGTTCCTTTCATCTTCCGCCCAGCCATCGAGTACGGTTCAGACTATGTGCCACCTGTAACTGATCGTCTTGAAATCCAGAACAAGATCATCGCTGACCTTGAGAAGGCTGCTTGGTACATGGCAAGCACTCAGAGCGTTACAGTAGAGCACTGCTCTAAGGAGTTCGCTCAGGCTATGATTGCTCGTATCGCTCTCACTGCCGGTGGTTACTCTCTCCGCCCTAACAAGAACGACTCAAAGAGCTACGGCCAGATGGAACGCCCTGCCAACTACAAGGACTACTACAAGAAGGCTATGCTCTATGCTGACTCTGTAATCACTACAAGCGGTCACGCTCTCAACAGAAGCTTCCAGGATGTATTCGTTGACGAGTGTAACTACAAGCTCGTGAACAACGACGACCCTATCTTCGAGATCCCATTCGCTAAGGAGTCTTCTGGCTCTATCGGCTATATCCAGGGTCCTAAGTACTCTTCTTACGAAGGTAAGACAGTGGGTCCTTGGGGTGCTTGCAACTCAGGTGCAAACCTCAACGCATTCTACCGCTTCCTCTTCCGTGAGGGCGACGCTCGACGCGAGTTCGGAAACGGTCTCTGGAACTACTCTTACTACACTACTCCTGACGGTGCTCTCGCAGACTCTTGCTACATCAACATCGGCTACACTGCTTACAACAACAAGTGGTCTAAGCTCTGGACTGACGAAGGCTCTGCTCTCGGCGACATCACTACTGGTTCTACTGGTATCAACTATCCTTACATGCGTCTCGCTGACGTGCTCCTCATGTATGCTGAGGCTGCCAACGAAGTGAACGACGGTCCTACTGAACTTGCTGTACAGCGCCTCGACATGGTTCATGCACGCAACTTCGAGGATGGAGACCATCAGTTCGCCCTTGACGCTGAGGCTGCTGGCAAGGAAGGATTCCTCAAGGCTGTACTCGACGAACGTAAGTGGGAACTTGCCGGCGAGAACTCTCGTTGGCGCGACCTCGTTCGTAACAACCTCTACGGTCAGGAAGTCATCTACTCTTTCCTCCGCTACCACTCAGTAGGTATGCAGAGCGCAGGTAGCCCTTCTGGTTACGAAGACGAGATCAATATCCACGATGGTTTCAACGTATTGGACGGTGAGGAAGGCTACATTGAGAACCTCCCTACAACTGTTTACTACCACCTTTATAATATAGGTGACCTCGCAGAGGCTGGTAAGCGTCTCTACTACAAGCAGATGTATGGCTACACTTTCGATGCTTCAAGAAACGTCATCGCTAAGTACCCTCTCCAGGCACGCAAGAGCATGCGTATCGCTAACGCTTACAAGTCTGCTGCTGCACCTGCTAACAGTACTATCACTCGTGCGTTCCCTTATACAGGTCTCACTTGGATGAAGACAACTGTTTACAACTGGTCTGACGACGACACAGGTCTTCCAAAGAACGAGTGTAAGTACTCATTCTACGGATACATCCGCAGCGACGCCAGCGGTAATATCCTCCTCATCAAGGACGGTGCACCTACAATGTTCGGTTCTATCCCAGAGGCATCTCAGCTCCCACCTGTACGCTACATCCTCCCTTATCCAAACGAGTCAATCCAGCGTTCACAGGGTCAGTACAAGAACTACTACGGATATACTAACTAATTCAAGTTTCGCAAGCTCCGCTCGCGAAGGCTGAAGGCTAAAAGCTAAAGGCTAAAGGCCTCCTTCCGAGAAAATGTAGGGCGAAGATTTCTGAGCCGCTTACAAACTGCAGGCAGCCTTTAGCCTTTACCCTTTAGCTTTTAGCCTCAACTTGAGCTTGCGAAAGGTGAA
>JAZLKJ010000131.1:0-31188 GCA_045597565.1 Prevotella sp.
AACCAGGGTGGTGCTTACAAGCGTAAGGAAGATATGCACCGTATGGCTGAGGCTAACCGCGCATTCGCACACTTCCGTTTCTAATTCATTGCTAATCTTCAAAAGGTACTAAATAAATGGCAAAGCAAGACTTACATCTTACGCGTAATATCGGTATCATGGCTCACATCGATGCCGGTAAGACTACAACGTCAGAGCGTATTCTTTATTATACAGGTAAGACTCACAAGATTGGTGAGGTGCACGAAGGTGCTGCTACAATGGACTGGATGGCTCAGGAGCAGGAGCGTGGTATCACTATCACATCTGCTGCTACTACTTGCCAGTGGAAGTATAACAACAAGACTTATAAGATCAACCTCATCGACACTCCGGGACACGTTGACTTTACTGCAGAGGTAGAGCGTTCTCTCCGTGTACTCGATGGAGCTGTTGCTACTTACTGTGCTGTAGGTGGTGTTCAGCCACAGTCAGAGACAGTTTGGCGTCAGGCAGATAAGTATAGCGTACCTCGTATGGGTTACGTGAACAAGATGGACCGTTCTGGTGCTAACTACTATGACTGTCTCCGTCAGATGAAGGAAGTTCTCGGCGCTAACCCAGTTAACCTCGTTTGCCCTATCGGTCAGGAGGAGACTTTCAAGGGTCTCGTAAACCTCATCGAGATGAAGGCATACGTTTGGGACGACGAGTCAAAGGGTACTGAGTTCGAGGTTATCGACATCCCTGCTGACATGAAGGATGAGTGCGACGAGTGGCGCGACAAGCTTCTTGAAGCTGCTGCAAGCTACGACGATGCTCTCATGGAGAAATACTTCGAGGATCCATCAACTATCACAGAAGAGGAAATCATCGCTGCTATCCGTAAGGGTTGTCTCTCTATGGACTGCGTTCCTATGATGTGTGGTTCTTCATTCAAGAACAAGGGTGTTCAGATGCTTCTCGACTTCGTTTGTGCATTCCTCCCTGCTCCAGTTGACACTCCAAACATCGTTGGTACTAACCCTACTACAGGTGAAGAGGAAGACCGCAAGCCTGAACTCGAAGAGAAGACTTCTGCTCTCGCATTCAAGATTGCTACTGACCCATACGTAGGTCGTCTCGTATTCTTCCGCGTTTACTCTGGTAAGGTTGAGGCTGGTTCATATGTTTACAACTCTCGTTCTGGCAAGAAGGAGCGCGTAAGCCGTCTCTTCCAGATGCACTCTAACAAGCAGCAGCCAATGGACGCTATCGAGGCTGGTGATATCGGTGCAGGTGTAGGTTTCAAGGATATCCGTACTGGTGATACTCTCTGCTCTGAGGACGGCCCAATCGTACTCGAGTCTATCACATTCCCAGATCCAGTTATCGGTATCGCAGTTGAGCCTAAGTCTCAGGCTGACGTTGACAAGCTTGGTATCGCTCTCGCTAAGCTCGCTGAAGAGGACCCTACATTCACAGTTCGCACTGACGAGCAGTCTGGCCAGACAGTTATCTCTGGTATGGGTGAGCTCCACCTTGACATCATCATCGACCGTCTCAAGCGCGAGTTCAAGGTTGAATGTAATCAGGGTAAGCCACAGGTTAACTACAAGGAAGCTATCACTAAGGAGGTTAATCTCCGTGAGGTTTACAAGAAGCAGTCTGGTGGTCGTGGTAAGTTCGCTGATATCATCGTTAATGTTGGTCCTGTTGATGAGGACTTCAAGCAGGGCGGTCTTCAGTTCGTTAACGAAGTTAAGGGTGGTAACATCCCTAAGGAGTTCATCCCATCAGTACAGAAGGGCTTCGAGTCTGCTATGAAGAACGGTATCCTCGGTGGTTTCCCTGTTGACAACCTCAAGGTTACTCTCATCGATGGTTCGTTCCACCCAGTTGACTCTGACCAGCTCTCTTACGAGCTTGCTGCTATCAACGCTTACAAGAATGCATGTGCTAAGGCAGGTCCTTGCCTCATGGAGCCTATCATGAAGCTTGAGGTAACAACTCCTGAGGAGAACATGGGTGATGTAATCGGTGACCTCAACAAGCGTCGTGGTCAGGTAGAAGGTATGGATGAGACTCGTTCTGGTGCTCGTATCGTTCGCGCTATGGTACCACTTTCAGAGATGTTCGGTTACGTAACTGCTCTCCGTACTATCACTTCAGGTCGTGCAACTTCTTCTATGGAGTACGATCACCACGCACCTCTCTCAAATACAATTGCTAAGACTGTACTTGAAGAGATCAAGGGACGCACAGACCTCCTCTAAAAGAACCCTCCACCCCTCCCCACAAGGGGAGGGATACTACTGCCGCTGAGTAAATGACTCTTTGGCGGCAGAACCATAAACCAAAAATATTAACCAAAAACTTAAAAGACATGAGTCAGAAAATTCGCATTAAGCTGAAGTCATACGATCACAAGCTCGTTGACAAGTCAGCAGAGAAGATCGTTAAGGCTGTTAAGGCTACAGGTGCAATCGTTAGTGGTCCTATTCCACTCCCTACTCACAAGCGCATCATCACTGTTAACCGTTCAACATTCGTTAACAAGAAGAGCCGTGAGCAGTTCCAGATTTGCACTTTCAAGCGCCTTATCGACATCTACAGCGCAACTCCTAAGACTATCGACAGCCTCATGAAGCTTGAACTCCCTTCAGGTGTTGAGGTAGAAATCAAGGTGTAATACGCAGTCTCTCAATAATACAAAGCATAAAAGCTCGGCAATTTTGCTGGGCTTTTTTGTTTGCTACAACCAAAAAAATCAAAAAACATGTACACATGTCGCAGACTCAACTGCTTGTGTGTAAACGGATTAATGTATGTTTTGCGACATGTGTACATGTTTTTTTAGTTTCCGTGTCCGAAAACATCTGCTCCATTTTCGTTTTTCTTGCCGATTTGTTTGGAGGATTGAAAATTATTGATTACTTTTGCAGCAAAATATCCAATTTGTTTATGAAAAAACAATTGCTCTCATTCGTTATCAGCCTGTTTGCAATATCTGTTATTGCAAATGATGGTGATTTGTCACAATCCGACAATGTTGTCTATGTTCAGAACTCAAACCTTTCAATAGGCTCACAGTCTGAAGTTCCAATATGCATAAAGACGAACATCGATGCAGTAGGATTCCAGTTTGACATGTATTTGCCAGATGGAATAGAATTGGTTTATGACAATAATATTTCTGCTTACGCTCTGGGAGTGGGGGCTTTGTCTAGCAACAAGCACATTGCTTTTGCGGAATTTACAGATGATAAATTCTATAGAGTCCTTTGTTATTCAATAAGCAACACAGCCTTTTCTGCAAAGGAGGGACAGGTTCTTGTCGCAATACTCAAAGTGTCTGATAATATGTGTGTTGGTTCTTATCCCGTATTACTCAAGAATATAGAGATTACAAAGGCTGATGGTTTTAATAGTCCTTTTTTAGAGTCCTATGAATCAACAATTAACATTACGGAACCATCGGCAACTCAGGTGATTGAAACCAAAGAAACGAGCAGCAAGTTAAAGGGAATATATAACATAGCAGGCCAAAAGGTTAATAGTCTTCATGAAGGTCAGATTGGTATCAAAGACGGAATAAAAATTGTAAAATCGAAATAAAGCCATAGTTTATGAAGATCACTCGTATCATTCTTTCTTTACTACTTGCAATCTCATCAGCTATTACGACAAAGGCGTACGATTTTGCTTATAATAACATGTACTTTAATCTCAATGTTGCCAACGGCACGGCTACATTGACATACTCCAGTACCAGTTACAACAGTTATAAAGGAGACATCGAGATACCTGAACAGATTATAGGTCCAAAGGATATACCATACACAGTTACGGCTATTGGAGATAATGCTCTTCGCAATAGTACAAGTGTAAACTGTATCCTTATCCCAAGTACAATAATCTCAATTGGAGACAACGCCTTGATGGGATGCACGTCAATTACCACTGTCAGTATCCCATCTTCTGTCAGCTCTCTTGGAGCACAGGCATTTCAAGGTTGCACAAAACTCCGTAGTGTGGTGCTGAACGAAGGATTGCGTACTATTGGAAATAAGTGTTTCCAGAATACAGTGCTCGTAAACGTAACAGTGCCAAACAGCGTTACTACCATAGGCACCTACTGCTTCGAGTCAAGTTCTACATCCCCATCTATCGTGACGGTGAAATTGGGCACAGGTGTGAAATCAATCCCTGATGGATGCTTCAAGAATCAATCAAGCATGTCTTCCATCAGTTGGGCAAACGACTTGACCAACATAGGCAGTGAAGCTTTCTATAACTGTAGAAGTCTTCCTGGTGACATACTGACTAACTCCATATCCACTATTGGAAGTTACGCTTTCTACAATACGAGTGCGCTTACTTCATTAACCGTTCCAGCTTCATTGACCAGTATAGGAAACAATGCTTTCCTTGAATCCAGCATCAGTACTCTTAAGTATGCTGACGGATGTACTACGACTTTGCCTACATACGCCAAGAACACTACAAGAGTCGTTTTGCCGTCTTCGCTCACGAGTATAGAAAGCCAGGCATTCTATAATTTCTCGAGGCTGACGGATGTGGATATTCCAAGTGGAGTGGAAAGTATAGGAAGCAAAGCTTTTGAGGGTTGCTCTACTCTTCTTGTTGCAAGAATACCTCAATCGGTAAAGACCATTGGAGATAGGGCGTTCTATGGATGTTCCACTCTGAAGACTATTGATTTCCCTTCTGCTCTTGCAACAATAGGCAGTGAGGCCTTCTACAATTGCGCAGCATTGAAGAAGCTAACTGTTCCTGCTTGTCTTGTTTCAATAGGTTCAAATGCTTTCTATAATTCTGGTGTCTCAGAACTGATCTACGAAGACGGCTGTAAGGTGACACTCCGCACTTATGCCAATAATACAGTGACAGTTCGTTTACCTTCTTATGGGTGCGAGATATCTCCGTCAACCTTCTACGGATTTTCACGTTTAACCAATGTTGATATTCCAAACGATATTTCAATAATACAATCATCTGCATTCCGAGGTTGTACAGCACTCACATTGACACATTTCTCGAACAATATTACTCATATTGATGACGATGCTTTCAGAGACTGCAGTAGCCTCACATCAATTACTTTCCCACAGTCTTTAACAAAGATTGGTAACAACGCTTTTAATGGTTGCTCGTCATTTGCATCTCTTACTGTACCTGCCACATTACAGACTATCGGCACAGATGCCTTTTCCAATTCTGGAGTAGTGCGCCTTGTTTATGCTGAAGGATGCCAGAAGACACTTCGCACTTATGCAACAGATATTACGACTGTTACATTGCCTTCGACACTTACGGAGATCTCTCCTTATGCCTTTTATAATAGCAAGCGTCTCGCAGGTGTTGTGCTGCCAGCTAATGTGGAAACCATTGGGGAGAACGCCTTTTATGGATGTTCGCAGTTAGTTTCTTTAACGATACCCCAAAAGGTTGGTTACATCGGTTCTAATGCTTTTGCTTCTTCAGGACTTTCCAACCTTATCTATGCAGAGGGGTGCAATACGGCATTCCGCACATACTCCACAAATCTCGTTTCTGTGGTGATACCGGCAACTGTCACTTCATTGCCGCAGGATGCATTCTCAGGCTGTAGCAAGTTGGACAATATTTACATCTCTGACCTTGAGATGTGGAATTACCTCTTCCTTGACAAGGCTTCTAACCCTATACCTACCGCCCACCATCTTTATTTTAACGGAAAGATCCTGACGTCGTTTGTGGCAGAATATGGTGGTTCCATTTCCCGCTATGCCTTTGCCAATACCAAGTCATTACGCTACGTCAACCTTTCTCAGAGCATCACTGGTGTGCGCGATTATGCTTTTGCCGGATGCTCAGATCTTGAGGCTGTAACATTGGGCAGTAATGTGAGGAGTATCAGCAACAATGCCTTTGAGGGATGCACTTCTTTGATGTCCGTTAGATGTGGAACTGGTCTTCTTACCATTGGCAATAATGCTTTCAAGGATTGTACGTCGCTCAATGTCGTACATTTCGGAGGCAATGAAACGTCTATCGGGTCCAACGCTTTTGATGGTTGCGTTGATATAGAGGATTTGCATCTTCCTTCATCATTGACAACCCTTGGCACTGCTTCTTTCAAGGGATGTAGTGCCGTGACGAAACTTACCATACCAAACTCTGTTCAGTCTGTACCGAGTGATTGTTTCCGTGATTGTAAGTTCCTGAGAGAGGTGAACTTCAACAACTCGCTCACGACAATAGGTTCTCACGCATTTGACGGCTGCAAATCCTTGCAGTTGGTTGATTTTCCTACAACCTTAACGCAAATTTCTGACTACGCCTTTGCTAATTGCGACAGCATCAGGTATATTTATATCAAGGATAATATGAGTAGCATAGGTGCTTCTGCCTTTGCCAATAACATTCGTCTCGTAGGTGTATATAGCAATGCGTCAACGGTGCCATCATGCAACAGTACGGCATTCACAGGCTCGGACCTTCAGTATGTGAATCTTTATGTGCCGGAACCGGTCATATCCTCTTATTCTTCTGTCACTCCGTGGAAATCGTTTGCTTCAAAAACAAATATTTCCGATGCGCCTAAATATGTTGTAGGCATAAACATCTCGCCTTCTGTCTTGATATTAAGGGAAGGAGAATATGGTACAGTCACCACTTCCGTTACTCCTTCAGATGTTACAAATTCTGAGGTTAACTGGACAAGCAGCAATACTGATGTGGCATATATCTCAAAAACGGGTGCGGTATTGGCAAATAATTCTGGCGTTACCAATATTACTGCTACAGCCGCAGACAGAGGCGGAGCAAGAGCAACGGGACTTATTATCGTTGACAACAGCTATAAGCCAGTAACGCGTATTGCATTGTCCGAAACCTCTTTACGTATGCAGGAAGGCAAGGATGTCTATATTGACTACGAAACCTACCCAGCCAATGCCACCTACTCTAACGTAACGTGGAGTTCAAGCAATCCTAACGTCGCATCTGTCAATGCTTCTGGTCATGTTACGGCTATATCCCAAGGCAACGCTACTATTCAATGCACGGCAGACGATGGCAAGGGTGCCTTGGCGCAATGTCAGGTGTCTGTTACACCGGCTATAAATCCTGTACTTGGCGATGCGAACGAAGACGAGGAAGTTACAGTATCCGACATAGCCATCGTAGCTCGTATGATCCTGGAGGCAATGGATAGTGATGGCGACATCTCGCTCTATGACATCAATAACGATGGAAGAATTACTGTGAGCGACATTGCCGGTATAGCCAATCTCATACTTGGCAGTGGTGGTTCGCATGGAGATCTGAGGCTGTTTGCCATGTCAGACTCGGACGTTAAACTTCAGATAAACGCTCAGTATCAGTTGGACGCTATTATAATTCCTCACAGTATGGCTAGTTCTATCGTTTGGAGCAGTAGCAACGAGGACGTGGCAACAGTGGATAACACAGGTCTTGTGACAGCCGTTGCTCTAGGAACAACCGAGATTACCGCAAGTTGTGGCGGTCAGCAGAAGAAATGCATGCTTACTGTATTACCACCAGCATTACTCTTGGAAGATTGGGAATCGGATAATGCTGGTAAAGCTAGTAGTACAAGTTCTCATACATGGACATTCCAAGCGGATGGCAGGGATACTCTGTCATTCAACTATACTGTAAGTTCTGAGCAGAAATATGATAAACTCACCATTACTCTTGATGGCATCACAATAGTTTCGGGTGTAAGTGGCGAAGTATCTTCTTCATATAAAAAAGTGTTGTCACAAGGCAGCCATACCCTTGTTGCCAAATACACAAAGGATGGTAGCGATAATAAAGGTAGTGACAAAGCAACTGTCACGAATGTAAAGGTTGCAAGGGAATCTACCAGCAATAGTCAGACTGGTAATAATGGTCATGAATATGTTGACCTCGGCCTCTCTGTAAAATGGGCAACTTGCAATGTAGGCGCAACAGCCCCTGAAGACTATGGCGACTACTTCGCTTGGGGTGAGACAAGCCCAAAGAGCACCTACAATTGGAGTTCATACAAGTGGTGCAATGGCTCTTACGATACACTGACCAAGTACTGCACCTCTTCAGATTTTGGAACGGTTGATAACAAAACTACCCTTGAGTCATCTGACGATGCAGCAACAGTGAATTGGGGCGGCTCATGGCGTATGCCGACAAAGGCAGAGCAAGATGAACTTCGTACTAAATGCACTTGGACTTGGACAACCCAAAATGGTGTAAAAGGTTATAAGGTAACAGGTCCTAATGGGAACTTCATTTTCCTTCCTGCTGCTGGCGAACGCCACGACAGTTCGCTCTGCAGTGCCGGTTCCGACGGCCACTACTGGTCGTCGTCGCTCAACTCGTACAGTTCGTACTACGCGTACTACCTCTACTTCAATTCGGGCAATGTTGGCTGGGGCCTCGTCCGCGACTACGGTCAATCTGTCCGCGCTGTGTGCCCGTAGCCTTAGAATTACCTCTTTCCCCTAGCCCTTATCCTTTAGAGTTCTGCTAAGGGGTATGCGAAAGGGAGTGGCCTCCCTCCAAGGGCCACTCTTCGCATACTCCTTAGCAGAACTCTTGTTAATACAGGGGACAGGCTAGTGTACCATCACACGGAATACTACAGAGATGCAAAAATCTGTCGCGTATCTTGGGCATTATCACATATATTGGGATTTGCGCCAGGTTTGTTCTTAGAGTATTTAATCTATCTATGATAAAAAACTAACTATACAGAAGGTCTTTCGGAGAAAAAAGTGCGCGGTACACAAGTTTGTGGACCACAAACTTGTGTACCAATATTTTTTTCTTAACTTTGCAGCCATATGAGTCTAAGAACCGTCCCCAGACTCACCAGACTCATGAAGTAGGTCGAGGATTTCCGAGCCGCGATTCTGTTTTTATTCCGGCAAACGGCTCGGAAATCCTCGCCCTACATTTGCATTCCCATCATTTTTTCAACGTCTTTCCAAGGGTTGAGAATTGTTTCACCAAGGGTAGTAAATTGTTTCGCCAAGGATTGCAAATTGTTTCGCCAAGGGAGAGGGTGCATTTTCTTATAAGAAAAAATATTTTTTCTAGTAAGAAACTTTTTATTTTCTAGTAAGAAATTTTTCGTTTTCTTATAAGAAAACAGTTCGTCCGACCAAGGATTATGAATTGTCCGACCAAAGGGGACGAATTGTCCGACCAAAGGGGACGAATTGTCCGGCCAAGAAAGGCGATAAACATCACTTGAGAAAGTGGTTGCGAACACAAAAAATTATCCCCCAAAAAGTTCACGAAAAACACTTTTAGGGGGAAGATTATGGAGGTGCGCTGCCCTCAGCGCACCAAGGGGGAATTTGTTTTACGGTTTATTGGAGAAGAAGCCCCATGGCTTCTTCAATGGTGTGGCTTTAGAACACGAGGAAGAGCCAGCAGAGTCCGAATCCGAGTCCGAGGAAGCCCATGATGGCACCGACCTTAATCATATCCTTCTGCTCAATCATACCTGTAGAGTGAGCGATGGCGTTTGGAGGTGTTGAGATAGGGAGCATCATGGAAACGGATGCTGCGATGGCTACGGCTACGAGCATACGAGGAGCGATGCTTGCGTCGCCAGTATGTGTTGTCATGGCTCCTGCAACGACACCGAGAACAGGAACGAGCAGAGAAGCTGTTGCCGAGTTACTGATGAAGTTAGAGAAGAGGAAGCAGACAAGCATTGCGACAATCATCACGACGATGAGCGACCACTGACCGAATGGAATTGCTTCAATAAGGTGGTCTGAGAGCTTTGTTGCATTGAGGGCGAGACCGAGGGCGAAACCTCCGGCAACCATCCAGAGTACGCTCCAGTTGACTTCTTCAAGGTCGCGGCGAGTAAGAACACCTGTTGCTGCGAACAGTCCGACAGGAATCATTGCCACGATATAGCTGTTGAGTCCGAGTCCGAGTGGATCAGAGAAGCACCAAAGGAAGATGGTTACGATGAAGCCAGCGATAACGATGTACGACTGCTTTCCTGGTTCGAGTTGCCCTTCGATGTTGAGCTCAATCTTCTTCTGCTTGAATGGGAAGAGGAAGCGGAGGAGGAACCAAGCTACGACGAGAAGGATGATTACGAAAGGAGCCATCTTTGCCACCCACTCACCAAAGGTGATGTTTGCACCGAGGGTTTCGTTGAGGTAACCGAGGGCGATGGTGTTAGGAGGAGTACCGATAGGCGTCATGATACCACCGAGGTTTGCTCCTACAGGGATTGCCATAGCGAGTGCTATACGACCCTTACCGTCGGCAGGAAGTGCCTTGAGAACTGGAGTAAGGAAGGCAAGCATCATGGCTGCGGTAGCAGTGTTTGACACGAAGGCCGAGAAAATGGCTGTTACGAGGATGAAGCCGAGAAGCACATTCTCTGACTTTGTACCGAAAGGCTTGAGCATGATACGGGCAGCTACGAGGTCGAGCTTCACCTTCGCCATACCGATTGCGAGCACGAAACCACCGATGAAGAGCATGATGGTAGGGTCGGAGAATGAGGCGAGAATGCTTTTGTATGGCACAGGAGCACCGAAGATGACTTCTTCGCCGTTTACCATGCTTGCCACGCCTTCGTGAGCCATGAACGAAAGGGCTTTGTCGCTGACCGTCAGCAAGAGGATAACGATGATGCAAACGGAAGTTGACCATGAAGGAATAGCCTCTGACACCCACATGATAGCTGCCCAAACAAAGAGGGCAACCACGATCTTCTCGTTGAAAGTGAATCCATCAATTCCGAATGATTCTGTTGGAAGACAGCATATTACTATAGCGATAAGAGAGGCGATAAGAGCCTTTACGAAACCCGAAATGTGCCAACGCTTAGGGTCTTTTTTCTTGTGATACTCAGCTACAATGTGGTAGCCGAAGAAATTTTTAAACATGTCTAAAGTTTAAATTTTGTGGTTTATGTTAGGTTATTATTGATGTATTTTGACGTGAGTGTCGGCTCCGACTTTTAACCTTTTATGGGGTCAAAAGGTCAGAAAACACGGCGCAAAGTTAGTCAAAATTGACGTTCTACCGAAAGTTTTCGGCTGTCAATCTGCCTAAATATATAAAACTTTTTCTTTAGATATGTTATTTTGCTTTATGCATTTAGCAAATTTACCCTTCCTTTTCTTGCCATCTGAAGCCAAGAGCCTCTATGGCAGGAAGCACTTTTTTGTCAAAGGTGTCTTTAGTCCATTGATTTGATACATAAAACTCTATACCACAAATTAGGATGGTAATCAGAAAAGAGGTTTGGGCGCGCCAAAGAAAAAAGACAAAGGAATGTCTATGTAGAATTTATGAGCATAACAGGCTCATAAATATGGGCGACTATGGGTAAAAGTACTACTTGTAGTTGCCTTTTTTGATAAATATTCATGAAATCCCCGAATTTCTAATTCCTTTTGATCTGGTTTACAATAATTATTTGTAATTTTGTGTCCAAAATATGACAATTCTAAACAAGAAAAGTCAATTACGCCAACCTGCTACCAAAATAAATGGCTAAAACAGCGAAAAACATATTATCCCTGAACCATGAAGAGGCGACGGATTTCTTTATGTGCACATAATTAGAAAGATATACCATAATAACGATATGACAAGCAAAATAATAGCGGACGTACTCCGCACGTATGTTGAGTCAAACGAAGTTGTTTACCAGTTTTGTGGTGAACTCATGAACGTTTCTAACGATAATGAGAAGGAGAACAAAGAATCTCTTCTTAAATATTTCCGCAGAGCTAATCGTGTGGAAGTTTATACCAAGCACGACAGATGGGCTAAAGATGGATGGCCAGAACTGGCAGATTGGTCAATGGACGATGATGTCCTATTCCTCCTCGATGGAGTTGGAGTGATGATTTGCATTTCAAAGAAAGAGGCAATAGCAAACAATCTAATTGAGGCATAACGAATGAAAGCACTCAGAGTTCCCCCAATGTATAAGTGTATAGGCTTGTGTGACGCGGACCTGCTCGACAATGGTACGCGCCACCCTAATCTTGTGCTTATGAAGATTGCGGGATTCTTGTTTGACAATCATATTCACTTTGAACTGATTCTTGACTCAAAGGCAGATCTCGACAGGTACGAGCATGTGTTTATGTCAAGAGTGTTCACCTTCACACAACTTCCTGAGTTTTACACCAAAGCAATTGGTACAGAAGATGAAACCAAGTTCCATATTGGAGGTACGGGATTCTATGCAAATGAGACAAATGTGAAGGAATACCGCAAGAAACGTGAAGAGGACTTCTTTTGTCTTGACCATGACGAATACCTGAACACGCTAAACAACCATCGTGGGGGGCACAAGACGAAAGGTATCGACATGGCTCGCCAGATGCCATATTATCATCTCTATGATGCTTTTGTCGAGCAACAAGTAAAGGCAGGATTCAAACGAGACAAGTATAAAGACTACCAGAAATACTCCATCGGCTTCCTTACTTGTGGATGTGTGCGCCATTGCCCATTCTGCATCAATAAGCTGGAGGATCAGGTTTGCCAATATTCTAAACTCGAATGGTTCCTCGATAATGAGCGTGATGAACGTGGTCATCTAGTACGACCTTATATCTACCTTTGGGATGACAACTTCCTTGCAGCTGACCGTACTGTTTGGGAACCGCTCCTTCAGGAGTTGATAGACACAAAACGTCCATTCCAGTTCCGTCAAGGACTTGACGAGCGTATGCTGGCACAAAGTCCTGATGGCGAACTGATGGCGCAAATGCTTGCAAACTCAAAGTATCATGGTGATTTCATCTTTGCCTTCGATAACTGGAAAGATCGGGAATTGATAAACTATAGAATTGTAATATAATAAACCCTCAATTGTGGGAAGAATAGTATGACAATAGATGATATAAAGACGCTAATCGTTTCAGATGAACTTCGCACGCTGGAGATGAAGAAGACCACGGGTGAGTTGAAGGATGGCATGCACTCGTTGTGTGCCATGCTCAATAGTGATGGTGGGTACGTCGTCTTTGGGATAGCTCCTAAGTCGTTGAAGATCATAGGACAGATGGTGACGGACAACACCCGTCAGGAGATAGGTCGTGAAATCCGCAAATTGGAACCCGCCATAAATATGAGTGTGGATTATGTTGATGTGCCAGATTCCAATGGGTTGCAACTAATCGTGCTTCATGCTGACAAACGCCTTTATTCTGATGCTCCGTACGTTTTTGATGGTAAGCCATACTATAAACTGGAGAGCACCACAATGCTTATGCCGCAAACGATGTATAACGACATGCTTCGCAGGCGCGATGCTGACAGGTTCCATTGGGACACACAGATATGCGACTCTCATACAATTGCCGACCTTGACGAATCACTCATTAGGCGCGTTGTAAGAAGTGGAATCAACAATGGTCGCATCCATACTTCAGCAGCACAAGATACAACGGAACAGTTGCTTGACAGATTAGAGTTGCTGAAGGGGGGAAGACTCATCAATGCAGCGGCTGCCCTTTTTGCACACAAGTTTGATGAATACCCACAAATAGAACTTGCCATGGCTTGCTTCCGTGGCACGACAAAGAGTATTTTCGTGGATAGCAAGTTCGCGAAAGGCAATCTCTTCAATATGCTGGATGCTGGCATCACATTCCTGATGAACAACCTGAAGATTGGCGGCAAAGTGGTAGGGTTGGTTCGTGAAGAGAAACTGGAACTGCCAGTTGAAGCCATGCGTGAAGCATTGATCAACGCCCTTTGCCATCGTCAGATAGAACGAACGCTTGCCAACGTCACACTTGCCATCTATGACGATCGTGTTGAGATAAGCAATCCTGGTTGTATGCCACCCGAGATTCCTGTGGAGAAGATTAAGGAACCACACAGATCCTATCCACGCAACAAGTCGATAGCACAGGTTCTTTACCTCACGGCATATCTCGAACGCTGGGGAACTGGAGTTGAACGCATCGTGCAAATCTGCAAAGAATATGGCGTTCCTGAACCAGAATGGACAGCAACAGCACATGACGTAACCGTTACCTTCTGGAGAAAAAGCAAGGAAGCTGATTCGCAGAATGGCGGCAACTTTGTCGGGAATGGCGGGAACTCTGACAAGAATAGTGACGAGAATAAACTGTCTGAGAGACAACGTATTATCTGTGACACTATCAAGGCTAATGGTAATGTAACAGCCAAGACATTGGCGGTTACTTTGGCAGCTACTTTGGCGGTTAGTGCCCGAACCATAGAACGTGAACTTAATTTCCTCAGGAAAGAGGGTTACATAACAAAAGAGGGCAAGTCCAATAAAGGTGTTTGGAAGGTGTTAAAATAAAGAATAGTTAGATATGGCAGCATCACAATTAAAAGATATTTTGCAATCATCTATAAAAACTCGTTGTATTACGGCATAAGATGGTTGTTTCAAGTTGTAATATCGTCATCTCAAGGCATGATACCATCATTTCAAGCTACGATTTGCTTGCAGCATCAGGCAGAAAAGGTTATAAAGACTACAGAATAAGGTTATAAGACCTATGGAATAAGATTAAGAAACCATACACTATGGCAGAATACATCAAAAGAGAAATGCCGGATATGAACGGCACAGGCGAACGAAAGGCTTACTATAAGATTAAAACTTACAGCAACCTTCGTTCCGAGGAATTCATAAACAAGATATGTTACCCTGGTTCAGGATTGAGCAAGGGTGACGTGTCGAAGGTGATGTGCCGTATGGTTGACGAGATGAAACGCTGGCTTGCCGAAGGTCATACTATCACGATTGACGAACTTGGAACCTTTAGTCTCTCCATTGGAGTAATGGATGACAACGAGGTTGAGGATTTTGATGGCAACGGCAAGAAGGTTACGGCAAAGCGAATTGGCGTCCGTGGAGTAAACTTCCGTCCCGAGAAGCAGATGGTAAGAGATATTGCTCGCAGATGCAAGTTGCACAAAGGCTATGATTCGCCTAATAACCGTTCACCATATACAAGAGACGAACGTTTGAAGATGGCACAAGATTACATCGCCGAACATCACTTCATGAGGGTTCGCGATTACGAAGCTATGACCTATCTTCCTCACTCAACGGCTGCAAATGAGTTACGCGACTTCTGCATACAGCCGACAGGCATAACGTCTGAAGGCAGAGGGAATACGAAGGTGTACGTAAAACGACAACAAACCACAAGAGACAATTCGTAAGTTTGCACTTTACAAGGATTCATAAAAAGACAATTTCGCAAAGATGAACGAAGAAAGAATATTCCTCATGAAAAGACCGTTACAATGGTCACATCTTACAAGTGGATTACCTATTCCAAGGGTATTCCAACAACTTACGTATGACATTATGGGTAAACGTCTTAATGCCAAAGAAAGTGCAGATGTTAGAATCATGTTTGGTGGGGAAGTATTCAATACCAAAATAAATAACATCGGCTTTAATCCGACCAAATTCAATCATACTGAAATACTTCAGTTCAAATACGATAGTAACAAGATGCTTCTTGGAAAGTTACAAGAAGTTTTCGAGAAAGAGTATCGGTATTGTTTAGAAGAACGTTCAGAAAGACCTGAAGGCAGCAACAAGAAGATTAACATTGCTGATAAGTTTGATACACAAATCATCGTTTATGGTACTTCTGAATCAGACTTATTTGTTTGGGAACCTGTGTTTGAGGATGTCATTAAACAGTCAAAAGAAGAAATCGCTCAAATGACAGAAGAAGAATTTGAATCATTTGTAGAACGTCAAGATCCTTTTGCTACTGTTGTTCGTAAATCCGTAATGCAAAATGTCCGCAAATTGGATAGGTCAATTGGCGAGTCATTGAAGATGACCTATGGCTACAGATGTCAGATGACAGGTGAGTATGTCGGTGAACTGCAAGGTGTAAGTTGTGTTGAGGCACACCATATTATTCCTTTCGTAGAAAGTCTGGATAATAGTACTGATAATTTGATGGTACTGTCACCCAACTATCATCGCATTATTCATAAGGCAAAACCTCATTTTAATCGCAAGAGCTTGTCGTTTGAGTTTCCCAACGGATTGGTTGAAAAGGTAAAACTTAACATGCATTTGTAGTATGAAGCAACTGGTACATAATAAAATTATAAACAAATCCATATTGACAGACGGAATTTCTCTGCCAAAGGATTGTTATGAGCAGTTGATTAAATTGACTGGAAGGCAATTTGATGTAGGCGAGAGTATGCCTGCAACCATTATGATAGATAATGAATGTTTTTCTGTTACATTGAAGAATTCCAATGCTCAAGCCAGAAAAGACAAGTTGATTCAATTCCGTTGGGCATTAGGAAACGTTGGCAACAAGATGCGTTCGTTGTTTCCCAATGGTACGGCAAACTTAATATCCGAGAGCGGAGGAGCAAACAGAGAAACATCCGCAACAATAACTGAATACGTCAACATTTACGCAAAAGATTCACATACATTTATATTCGATTGTCACATGAAACTCAACGATATTGATTACAACCTTTGCAAGAGTAACTTCAACCTTCTTGCTGCCGCTAAGACAAAGCCGTTTCTGATTCTTGGTGGTTTCTCGGGAACAGGTAAGAGTATGAAAGTGAAGGAACTTGCATATTTGACTTGTCCAAAGGGTGAGTTACAGGAAGGTCAGGAACCAGGGAACTATTGTTTGGTGTCTGTAAAGCCTAATTGGCATGACTCAACAGAATTGCTAGGTTACTATTCCAGTATTGGCAAGAAGTATGTTGTGACTGACTTTATCAAGTTCTTGGTGAAGGCGATGAAGTATCCCCTTGTGCCTTTCTACGTCTGCATGGACGAAATGAATCTTGCACCAGTTGAGGAATATTTTGCTGAGTATCTGAGCGTGCTGGAGAGTCGTAAGGTTGTGGACAGACAAGTGAAGAGTGCAGCTCTTGTTCCATTTAGCATCTTTGCCGATGAAAACACGTTGAAGGCATTGAACCTTGATACTGAAGCAGATAAAGAGATTATCAAGGATTTGCAACAGCATGGTCTCTGCTTGCCTCTGAATGTTATCGTCATCGGTACGGTAAACATGGATGATACTACAAACTCATTCAGCCGTAAGGTGATTGACCGTGCCATGACATTTGAGACGAAGATTGAGAGCATTGAATCCTCTTCATATTTCTCGCTTACGAACGATGCTTTGGAGTACAAGAACATTGCTTGTCCTGAACGATTCATTTGTGACCAAGTTCGTGTTTATGACGTGATGAAAGATGGTACTCCTGACTTCGAATTAGAAGAAGGTAGCAATAAGTTGAACGAAGAGTTTACCGCCTTCATCAACGAAATTAACAAAGCAATGGGCCACGGAAAGAACTATGACACAAAAGATACTATAGGAGTGTCTCCTTTCCAAATACTATACAGAGTACTCAATGAGGTTGTGCTCTATTATCGTTCCTTGCAGGTACTCTATCCTGATGCTTGTTCGCTTGACAAGGTGTTTGCAGACATCTTGATGATGAAAGTATTACCACGTATTGAGGGCGAACAGGATAGAGCAAAGAAGCCTCTTGAAGGTCTTCAACAGTTCGTCAGCAAACGATGTGGTAACGATGAGAGCAAGAAGGTAACCTGGGCAGAATGTACAGATAAGATTGAATACATGCTCAAGCCATTCGGCAAGGGTGGTGATGGTTTTACAACGTTTTGGTTATAAAATATGCAAGTCCTCCTCTATAAGTGCAACGACTACACTATCACCATCAAAACGAGTGATATCGTAGCAGCTTGGAACCGATTCAACAGTCGTGTTCCTGAGTCTTCGCGCACTTATTGCACCTACGCTTCTACCCATGAGGCTGATGATTTGCAGTTGCTGAAGGTTGCTGATGACGGCAAGACAACAGCATTGGAAAACATAGGAGGAGGCAAGGAATGGGACGGACAGCCACCGGTATTGTTTGAGACGGAGATTTACCATTTCTTCATCGAGTTCAACTGTCCGTTGTTGGGAACTCCTCGCATCAACCATCCTAAGCGCGAGATTGCAGAGTGCTTTGATTATCACAAAGGAATGCTGACAGGAAGCATTAACTTCCTCAACAATCCTGGTACTTTCATTCTCTCGTTTTCATACGTTAAAGCTGATGGCGAACACATTACGGATAGTCTTTCGCTGGAAGTCGTTTCTCCAAAGCTTGATACCAAGCGTGACCTTGACAACATCAAGCGACTCATCAATGCCGAGTATGAGAACTATGTTTATGAGTACCTCACTTTGACGTTCCAGAACCATGACGTTGTACGAAGTGATAAGACTGAAAGCAAGATTATCTGGCTGAGCATCTTCAAGCAGGTCATAGAACCATACTTCAAGGCTTGTCGCTACATCATGCAGCATACTAACCTCCGAGCACAAAAGCGTCACGAATATGCTCGTCCGGAACGTGTGAAGCGATGGAGCAGACAGGAGGAGGAACGCTATGAGGAACGTGGCGAGGATGCTGACCGCTTCTATTATCGCCATGAAGTGACGGAACACACCATCAACACGAAGGAGAACCGATTCGTCAAACATACGCTCATCTACTTGCAAAAGAAGTTTGCCGCTGTCTTTGGTGAATTGCGAGAAGCATACGAAGATGATCTCTCCGAACAAGCCATCGAGCAGATGAACGAATACGAGAGTACCTTCCGCATGTTGCTCAACTCGAAGTTCTATCGTTCGGTGGGCAAGTACGAAGGCCATCTGCAAGAGAGTGCCGTACTGCAACAACGTTCAGGTTACCGCAACATCTACAAGTATTGGCAGATGCTGAAATGTGGTTTGTCGCTCGAACAAGGCAACACCAACATCGGTATGAAGCAGATCTGGCGATTGTACGAGATTTGGTGTTTCCTTGTAATGAAACGTCTTGTGTGCAAGATTCTCAACCTTGACCCTACAGATCCATTGGTTCAAGAGCGACAGCTGATAGTTGAGGACAAACCGAAAATGATGGAGTCGTTTGAGCAGAAGGACGTGGATTATCATGTTACCTTCATGCACCCATCAACCGGCATCAAGGTTGAATTGTGGTATCAACATCCGTACTCTCTTGGAAGCAAGTCGCTGGAACATTCCGAGACAACGCTTCAGGTTCCGGACATCGTGCTCAATGTGACAAAGCCAAATAGTGAGACAACATTGACTTACCTCTTTGATGCAAAGTATCGCGTACTGGATGACAAACGGAGTGACTCTCCAACGGACGAACCTGTGCAAGATACAATCAATGCCATGCATCGTTATCGTGATGCTATCTATTATGGTTCGCGTCATGATGCAGAGGGTGGTCATCATCCACAAAGCAAGGAGGTTATTGGCGGTTACATCTTGTTCCCTGGGCGTGTGAGTGATACTGATAAGTTGGAAAACAAATACTTCTCACGAAGCATTCAGTCGGTAAACATTGGAGCCTACCCTTTGTTGCCAACCCAATATAAAGAGGATGTAAAACTGAAGGATTTGCAGTTGGTTGAATGTGGCAAGCTGGAAGAAGACCTTCGACGTATCATACTCGAAGATTCGCCAACAGTTCAACTTCGGGATAGTGTGCCTCAGAAAGGTTTGATGTATTCAGCAGAGAAAGATGCCATCGTCTATGTTGGCTTTGTCAAACAAGACAATCCTTTCTTTGAAGACTTCCTCAACAATCGTGCAGAAATGTACTACACAGGAACGGAGGACACCAAGCCGAACCTCGACATACAAAGCATCAAGTATTTCATGCCACTCATCAAGGGCAAGATAAATGGCGTATATAAGGTGTCTGCCATCAATGCTGCAAGAAAGCGAGACAAGGAAATCAACGAGAAGACAACAAACGATGGTGTACGTTTCTTCCTCATGCTTGATGAGTTCATTCCTTTTGGCGAATCAATCGACCATCATAACACGCTCCACAATGGCGATTGGATGACGATTGAAGAGGCGAGAAAGAGGTATGACGATATGCAGAAAGGAGGTCGAGTATGAAGATCATGGTTGGTCACACGCAATCTGGTCATCGTGAAGTAGTGTTTGAGCCAAACAACACCAAGATGGTGTCTCACCCTAACATGGGCGTGATAGGCACGATGGGTACGGGCAAGACTCAGTTTGCTCGTTCGGTGATTGCTCAGTTTGCCAAGGAAGGTGTGAACAATGTTGGCGGCAAGCCTGTTGGAATGCTCGTGTTTGACTATAAGGGCGACTATAAGGATAAGGAGTTCTTGTCTGCTGTCGGTGGTACTTGCTACAAGTTCAACTATCCATTCAATCCGCTGAAGTTGGTGGTTAATGATGAAGTGGAGGGCATGAACCTTCCTGCCATTACTGCCGATAGAATTGCCGATTCGTTTGCCAAAGCATACGGATTGGGCTTGAAGCAGCAGAGCAACATCAAGCAGGTGATTATCGACACCTACAAGGATGCTGGCATAACAAAGGATCCAAGTTCGTGGGAGAATCCTGTACCTACGATGGAGCAGGTAATCGAGAAGTATTTCGAGACCTACGATGCCAACGATAAGGCATTTGCTCTGTTTGATAAGTTGCGTGACTACACCATCTTCACTACAGACAACAGCAATTGTGTTTCGCTCTTCGAATGGCTCAATAGCGTTCGTGTCATTGATTTGACCCTCTACCCAGATGATACAAAGAAGGTAATCGTATCGTTGATACTTGACCTCTTCTATGCAGAAATGCGTCAGTTGGGTGGCAGCAAGCAGGAGAACGGCTTCCGCGAGTTACGCGCCATGATTATGGTGGATGAAGCTCACCAGTTCCTGAAGAAAGACTTCAACTCGTTCCGTAGCATCATCAGCGAAGGTCGTATGTTTGGCGTGGGCATGATTCTCTCAACTCAGAACGTGAGTGACTTCAAGACATCCAAGGAAGACTATTCGCAATTCATCCTCAGTTGGGTAATCCATCATGTCAACTCTATCAGCAAAGCAGAAATCGCCAACATCTTTGGTGCCAGCGATCCTAATGGCGACCGCTACATGGACTTCATCAACAAAGCCAAACTCTTTAAGAGCGTCTGCAAGATTGGTTCAAGAGTAGATGGCATCCGTGACCTGCCGTTCTTTGAGTTGATGGAGAAGGATGAACGATTTAAGAAAGAATAGTATGAACGAACTGCAATCACATATAAACGACCTAACCACTTTCATGCAAACGGAGGTGTATGCTTCGCTAGATGACCTGACCAAGGCTGCACTTGTACGCAAGAAAGTGGAATTGTGTGGCAACTACTTCCTAGAGATAGCCAGCAATTTGAACCGTAACAAGTACAAAGGTTGCTATGCTCCGCATAAGGCTGTAATGATTATGGCTCTCATGGAGTTGGTTGAGTCAGGACACATCGCAACGAATGTCATCCATCTGGACAAGGAATTGAAGGATAAGTTCAAGAAGGTGTGGCAGAAGGTGGTTCCTGTAGGAAGTCCTTTCAAATGCGAGTATCGCAATCCTTTTACCTATATGGATAGTGAACCTTTCTGGGATTTGTCCTTCGGCAAAGACAAAGCGTTCATTACACGGGAAGCTCTCTATGCCTTCTCGCACAATGAATCGCGATTGTCAATAAAAAACTATCTGATTCGTTCAATAAAGGATGATACCATAAGCGAGCAATACAGCTATGGACATCCAACAGCCAATTGGATGGTGGCGGAGGATATAATGGGAATCATACCTCTCATTGGTATCCTCGTTGCGGTATAAATGCAAACTGAAGAAAATCGGTAAAGAAAGGGATGAAGAAACGGAAAATGTCCCTGAGACTACCCAGAAAACTACCCAGAAAACTACCCAGAAACTTTCAACTATGCAAAAAGTAATCCTGGAGTTTTTGAATCAACATCCAGAGGCAAGTCGTCGGATGATGGTTCAATCCATAGAAGGAATTACCGAAGATGGAATAAAATACAATCTTAAGGTCTTGCAGGAAAAAGGAATACTTAAACGTGTTGGACCAGACAACAGTGGTCATTGGGAGATAATAAAGTGAACAGAATATGCTCGAACTCGAACTTCCACAATACCTACTCCGCGAGTACCCACAAGAGAATGCTCGGTGTGAGTGGAAGGAATTTAAGAATCTGAAGAACTCGTTCTGTGGGGACGAGAGGAATGATGTTATATCCTATGTGTCGGCAATTGCTAACATGGAGGGTGGTTTCCTTTAATTTTCACTTCTCACTTCTCCTTCGGATAAGCAATGCGAGTATGGTAGATTGCCATGAGTCGTTCGATGAGTACTTCCTTGGCATCCTTGATGTCCTTGAAGTTTATCGGACAACTCTCGAAGAACTTATCCTTGACTTGCGTGTCAATGATGTTGTTGACAAGACTGGTGATGCTCTGCTCCGAATAGTCGGGTAGTGAGCGTGAAGCAGCCTCTACGGCATCCGCCATCATGAGAATGGCCTGCTCCTTGGTCTGAGGGTTTGGACCGTCGTAGGAGAAGTCAAGCGGATTGACCTGCTCCTTCGGATGCTCGGATTTGTAGTTGATATAGAAATATTTTGTGCAGCCTGTACCGTGGTGAGTGCGGATGAAGTCAATGATTTCGTCTGGCAGTCCGCCCTCCTTTGCCAGTCGTATGCCTTCGGAAACGTGTGAGATAATAATCTTTGCAGCGTCGCGACGGTCCTTGGACTCAAGTGGATTGACCATACCCTTCTGGTTTTCCGTATAGTTTTCCGGGTTTACGGTCTTGCCTATGTCGTGGTATAGTGCACCAGTACGTACCAATTGGCTCTGCGCACCGATCTTCTCCGCTATCTCTGCTGCAAGGTTGCTGACCATAGTACAGTGCTGGTATGTGCCAGGTGCCACCATCGACAGGTTGCGTAGCAGAGGGTTTGACGTGTTTGATAGTTCAATGAGAGTCACGTCTGAGGTAAATCCGAATATTCGCTCCACGAGATACATGGCAGGGTAGGAGAAGAGTAGGAGTATTCCACTGACAGCAAGATATTTAGGGAACGAGTAGTCGTATTCTGCTAATGGTTTGTCTTGCATGAACTGCAAGGCTGAATAGATGAAGATCGTAGCTACTGTAACATAGATGGCGGCAATGAACACCTCGGAGCGTTTTGTGAGATGGCGCATTGAGAATATTGCCACGGCACCCGCTACAAGCTGTATGATGATGAAGTCCGACTGATACTTCAATGCTATGGCGCAGATGAGTATCATTACGACGTGGCTGAAGAATGCCGTACGAGAATCCATGAACACGCGGACGAACATTGGCAGTATGGCAAACGGCAATATATAAACGTTGTAGAATCTATAGCGCACCATCGTTGCCACGGCTATGGCAAAGAATGTCATCATCAGCATGAGCATGACGAGTAGGCTCGGCTTGTCAAAGTAGTCTCTGCGGAACAGATAGACGTAAACGTAAAGGAGCACAAGCATCACTAAAACGTACAAAATCTGTCCGATTATCGTTGAGCGTACATAGAGATTGCTATCCGTCTTTTGGGAGTTGGCTATGTCGTAAGAAGAGATGAGGTTGGCTTTCACGTCATCTACTATCTCGCCTCTAGCTATCAGTCGCGTTCCTTCCTTAATGAGCTCGCCTGTAGGGATGATGGATTCTTTCAGTGTGCTTATTTCTAGTTGGTTGAGAGTGTCGTTGTATATGACGTTAGGCTTCAGATATTCCTGTAGGTCGTACTCTATCAGGATGGCGCGGTTAGCCTTCATGAGCGGGTCGTCAAAAAGGTGATCATAGACCGTCTTCGTGGAATAGTAATCGGTAAAAAGGCGTAGTACGGACGCTTTGTCTTTCACAATTCTGATGTGGTGTAGCGTATCTTTCGCCAACTCCTTGCAAGGGTCTGTGTCAATGATACCCTTCTCGTAAATGCGGGTAATGGAATTTACGATGGCATTCTTCAGTTTCGGATTGAGGTCAATATTATTTGTCTCGTAATCGTCAAGGAAACGCGCTATCTGCTTCTCGCTCATGTCCTCGATGATGGTGAAGTATGGCTCGCGCAGACTGAGCAGGGAATCGCTCTCCGCCTTTATGCTGGCTGAGTCTCGGATTATAGGGAAGTCGTACTTGGCAATGAGGTCGTCATCTACCCAAGGGAAGTTCAACTTGAGTGGACGCTCCGTGTTGTTATAGTGCGGAATGGCAACGATGATGGCTGTGGCACATGCCAAGATGAGCATGAGTAGTCCTATTTTATCGCGTATTTTCTTGCTAATCTTCTTCATATTGTCAAATATTTGGGTGCAAATGTACTAAAAAAATGAAAACAGAACGCAAGAATCGTTAAATATTTGTACCTTTGCGCCCAAATAATATAAAAAAGACATGGAAAGAACTGTTAGAGTGCGTTTCGCACCGAGTCCTACAGGACCTCTTCACATCGGTGGTGTGCGCACTGCCTTGTACAATTATCTCTTCGCCAAGAAAAATGGCGGACAAATCATCTTCCGTATAGAAGATACAGACTCAAACCGTTTCGTTCCGGGAGCGGAAGAATATATCATAGACTCATTCAAATGGCTCGGCATAAACTTTGATGAGGGTGTTAGCTACGGTGGCGACAAAGGTCCTTACCGTCAGAGTGAGCGCAAGCACATATATAAGAAATATGTGGATCAGCTCTTGGAAGAGGGTAAGGCTTACATCGCTTTCGACACTCCAGAGGAACTCGATGCAAAGCGTAAGGAGATAGAGAACTTCCAGTATGACGCTCGCACTCGTATGATGATGCGCAATTCGCTCTCTCTTACAGCTGAGGAGGTACAGAGCCTCATCAATGACGGCAAGCAATATGTCGTTCGCTTCAAGATTGATCCAGGAGTGGAGGTTCATGTCAATGATATTATCCGTGGCGACGTTGTCATCAAGACTGATGTCCTTGACGACAAGGTGCTCTATAAGAGTGCTGACGAGCTGCCTACATACCACCTTGCAAACATCGTGGACGACCATCTGATGGAGATTTCTCACGTTATCCGTGGTGAGGAATGGCTTCCTTCAGCTCCGCTCCACGTACTTCTCTACCGCGCTTTCGGTTGGGAAGATACTATGCCACGTTTTGCCCATCTGCCACTTCTCCTCAAGCCAGACGGCAAGGGAAAACTCTCAAAGCGCGATGGTGATCGTCTCGGATTCCCTGTATTCCCACTCGAATGGCACGATCCAAAGAGTGGCGACATCTCAAGCGGATTCCGCGAGAAGGGTTATTTCCCTGAGGCTGTAGTAAACTTCCTCGCACTCCTTGGTTGGAATCCAGGCACAGAGCAGGAGATGTTCACTATGGAAGAGCTCGTCGAGCAGTTTGATCTCGGCAAGTGTTCCAAGGCTGGTGCCAAGTTTGCTTTTGAGAAAGCAAAGTGGTTCAACCATGAGTACATTCTTCAGAAGAGCGACGCTGAGATTGCAAATGCCTTTGCTCCAATCGTCGTTGGCCATGGCATTGACGCAACGATTGAGGACATAGAGAAAGTTGTCCACATGATGAAGGGACGCGTAAACTTCGTAAACGAGCTGTGGGAGATTTGCGACTTCTTCTTTGTGCCACCAACATCTTACGACGAGAAGACCATCAAGAAGCGTTGGAAGGAATATTCTGCCCAGCAGATGAGCGAGCTTGCCGTAGTTCTTGAGGGTATTCAGGACTTCTCAATGGAGAATCAGGAGGCTATCGTCTTCGGTTGGGTAGAGGATAAGGGCTATAAGCTTGGCGACGTGATGAACGCCTTCCGTCTCGCTCTCGTAGGTCGTGGCATTGGTCCTGGCATGTTCGATATTACTGATTTCCTCGGTAAGGAAGAAACTCTCAAGCGCCTGCGCAAGGCTATCGAAGTACTTAAATAATGTATTCTTTATTATTATACTTATATCAAGCCTGCGTGTTCATCGCGTCGTTCTTCAGCGAGAAAGTGAAGAATATGTGGCGCGGTGAGCAGGCAGCTTTTTCTTTATTAGAAGAGCAGGCTGATCCGCAGAGCCAATATCTGTGGTTCCATGCTGCCTCTCTTGGCGAGTTCGAACAGGCACGCCCTATCATTGAAAGTATTCGTGCGGAACATCCGGAGGAGAAGATTCTCCTTACCTTCTTCTCGCCTTCTGGCTATGAGGTGAGACAGAATTATGAGCATGCCAACATCGTCTGCTACCTTCCTCTTGATACACCCACAAACGCATATCGCTTTCTTAAACGCATAAACATCAAGAAGGCTTACTTTATAAAGTATGAGTTCTGGTGGAACTACCTCCGTATCCTTCGTAAAAAGAAAATACCGGCATACAGCGTGAGCAGTATTTTCCGCAAGGAGCAGATATTCTTCAAGTGGTACAACTGCCAGTACAGTCGCGTGTTGAAGTGCTTCACTCATTTCTTCGTACAGAACGAGGTGAGCAAAGAACTCCTCGCTACGATCGGCATAACAAACGTGACCGTAACCGGTGACACTCGCTTCGACCGTGTAAGGCAGATTCAGCAGCAGGCGAAGGTGTTGCCGATAGTAGAGGAATTTTTGAACTGTCCTCCCCCTGTGGGGGAGTTAGAGGGGGGCGGAAAGGTCTTCGTCGCTGGCTCTTCATGGCAGCCGGATGAGGACATCTTCCTCCGCTATTTTGCAGAGCATAAGGACTGGAAGCTTATTATCGCTCCTCATGTCATCGGCAGCGACCATCTCAATGAGATAGAAGGTAAGCTCGCCAAATATGGCATGAAGGCGCAGTATTACAACCAAGGTCAAGGTCAAAGTCAAGGTCAAGAAAATCGGGTCCTCATCATTAACTGCTTCGGACTACTTTCAAGCATCTATCGCTACGGGACAATAGCGTATGTAGGCGGCGGTTTCGGCGTAGGCATCCACAATGTCCTTGAAGCGGCGGTTTGGGGAGTGCCAGTTTTCTTCGGTCCTAACAACAAGCGTTTTCAGGAAGCACAGGATCTCATAGCCTCAGGCGGTGGACTTGAGATAAACTCTTACGAGGAGTTTGCTCAAAAGATGGACGCTCTCGCTGCTTCTGCCGATGAGATGCAGAAGCGCAGTAAGGCATCTGCTGACTATGTGGCAAGCAAGTGCGGCGCAACACAGAATGTCCTTGAGGCTACGATGTAAGATACAAGCAATGATTTTATATAAAGTAAAAGCACCATAAAGTAAAAGCACCGCTGAGAATTCTCAGCGGTGCCTTTTTGTTACTCTTGATTTGTTTTTCTATTTAGTATGGCCATTTGCCGGCAGCGACGCCAGCCTTGATGCCTTCCATAGCGTGAGTGTTGTGGACAGAGAGAGTGCCACGGTTGAGGACATCCATTGTATGCTTTGAGTTAAGGCCGTTTGTCTCCCAAACGAATGGAACCATACCGTAGTTGATGGCATACTCATTTACAACCTTGTGGAAAAGCTTTACAGAGTTGTTGTGCTTCTCCTGACAGTCTGCGTCGTCAATCTTTGGGTTTGCCTGCTTGAGGTTACGCCAGAGAACGCCATACTCACCAATGATTACTGGAACGCCCTTGTCAACAAACTTCGACTTAAGTCTCTTGAACTGAGCGAGCACGTAGTCTTCTTCGTTTGAAGAATTGCCATTGTAAGCGGCGTAAGTGCCTGAAACATGGTTATCCTTGCCCCAGAAGAAGATCTGCTTGCCCCAAGATTCGTCCTTTTCCATCATACAGAACTGATATGGGTAGAAGTGAACCTCCGCCATCAGTGCGTTTGGAGTTGGGTCTTTAGGCATACTGTAATACTTGTCTGTGTTGTCGATATCCGTGTTAGGACCCTGAACGATGAGGATACGCTTCGCATTGTTGCCACCTGTAGCACGAACGGCATTGATGAAGTCTTCCTCATATTTGATGAGGTCGTTGGTCTTTGTCTGACTATCGGCATTAGGCTCGTTGAGACCAGCGAAGAGGACGTGAGCGTCGTAGTCGCTAAACTCGTTGGCAATGTTTGTCCAGAGAGTCTTGAGCTGCTCAGCACGAGTGGTGCTGTAAGGAGATATGTTGTTCTCAAGCCAGCCGCCGTCCCAGTGGTCGTTGATGATGACGTACATGTCTGCCTTGATGCAGTAGTCAACGATTTCCTTAACGCGAGCCATCCAATCCTTATCGATAGTAACCTTGTTCTTGTCTGTGATGTGTCCCATAACCCATGCTACAGGAATGCGGACAGACTTGAAGCCCTGCTGCTTGAAAAGGTTGATGACTTCCTGAGTAGTCTTTGTCTTCTGCCAGTATGTCTCGTATCCAAGACCGCCATTGTTTGTCCAGCAAACGTCATTGCCGCCACCAGCTTCAAGTGTATTGCCGAGGTTGATGCCAGGATACATATCCTTAGCAGTCTCCTTTGCAGAGAGGAATTCCTTCTTTTCTGGTTCCGGCATAGGAGGAGTGACTTCCTTTCCTGCCTGAGTGACTTCCAGACGAACAGGAGTGCCACCGTTGTTGAAGAGAACAGTACCCTTGCGCTCGTCAGTGGTAGTGTTCTCCTGGCATGTCACGGTATATACAGAGCTGCTTGAAGTGGAAGACTTCTTGGTAACAGTGAGCCAAGAGACTTCGCTGCGCACAAAAGGCTCTGCGGTGCTTACTGTTACTTCCTTGCTGCCGCCATCGTAGGTGAATGAGAGGGAGTTTGGAGAGATGGTCACGGCAGGAGTCGGAGGGGTAGGGTCGTCGTTATCGTCGCTACCGCAAGAAATGAGTGCGAAGCCTGCGACCAGCGCGAAGAGAGAGAAAAGTAAGTATGAAAGTTTTTTCATTTTGATGATTTGACGATTTATCGATTTGTCAATTTAGATTTGTAGGGCGAGGATTTCCGAGCCGCGATTCAGGTTTTAATCCCGCAAACGGCTCAGAAATCTTCGCCCTACATATCCCCCACAAGTCATTTAAACATCCCTCCCTTTAGGAGGGCTTGGGTGGGCTTTGGGGGCTTTTAGAACAAGCTCTTGATTGTGAAGTCAAGCTGCATAGACTTAGTGAAGCCGAGCTCCTTGATTACGCCGTCAGCAGGAGTACCGAATGCGCAACCGCCCTGGCTTGTCTCGCCAAACATGTTCCAAAGCTCAAGACGATGCTTTACGCCATTGCCGTCGGCACTTGTGTTGACAATCTTCGAAGCATCCCAGCCAGAGAGAGCCTGACCGTCAAGAACAACCTTGTCAAGCTGCATCTTGATGTTAGGGAATGAGAAGTAGAGCATGTCAGTCTCAACGAATGTCATGATAGAACCGTCGCCCATGCCATCAGCATTGAGAACCATAGAGAATGAAGTCTGAGAGAGTTCGTACATTGCTGTCTCCTTGTTGATTGCAACATTGAACTTAGTGCCGTCATTGTAGCTCCAATCGCCGCCCCATGAAGGGTTGATAGTGATGAGGTTTGGAGTGTAAGTAGTCTGACCTTCAGTGTTGATGTTGTAAGTAATCTCAAGAGACTCTGCGAAGTTGAACGCAGGATCGTTATCTACGAGACCGGCATTAGAGAATGGAGAGTCAACCAATCCGTTCTGAGCAGCCTTACCCCAGATGTTGAAGAGTTCAACACGGTAGTTGCCATTGTTCTCAATGTCTCCGTAACGGAACTTGTTGCCATCGAATGCGATAGACTTTCCGTCGCACTTCATGTCTGTTACAACAACAGTAGCGTTAGGATACTTAGCGAGGAGCTGAGCGAAGTCGAGGGTGAACACCATTGAGCTTACGCAAGAGCCTTCATACTTGAATGTGTGAGTGCCATTAAGCTCTGCAGGAGCAATAGCGTCAACCTGTGTGCCCCATGTGCCTTCCCAGTCGCCACCAACGCAGAGAAGGTTGACGTTGATAGCCTCGTCAGCGATACGCTTTAAGTCGCTATAATAGTTGAGAGAGTAGCCGTAAGCACCATCAGGGAGAGCAATCTGGAGCTGGTCGTCAGTGAGAGAGAGGATGTTGAGAGTACCGCTCTTTGTGCCGAGCCAAGTGTTAGCAGCAATAACGTCCTTATCGATAGTGATAGTCTTGGCATTCTCGTCGATAGAGTAGTTTGCAACCTCGTCAGTTACAGTACCATCTTCAGCGATGCGGTGGATGTTTACAGTGCCATCCTCCTTGAACTCCATGTAACCATAGTCCTGACCGTAAGTATAGCCGATCCAGCCGTTGTCCTTACCCATTTCCCAGTGGATATCCTCGTAGATATTAGGCTCACCGTTAGTTACAGTGCCGTAAGTATCGTGAACACCCCACTGAGTGAATGGACCTTCGAATACATGCTGCTTGCCGTCCTGACCATTGTCGAGATACCACTTCTGGTAAAGCTTAGTCTTGTCGAATGGAACATTCTTAGCAGTAGATACGGCACGAGCAGAGAGCGCTGCATATACAGGCTGAGAGCCACGACCGTCAAAAGCAGAGTTGAAGTCGTAAGAGATGTAGAACTTGTTGTCAGAAGGGTTGATAGAACCAGTCATGTAGTGACCTTCAGTACCCTTTCCAGAGAATGTACTCTGAGTACGTGAACCAGCGCAAGGGAGGAAGATAGAGTTGCCGTTGCTGCGTGAAGTGAACTTGTAGCCCTGAACGCCGTCAACCTCTGTCCATTCTGAATCACAGCAGCGGAAGAGTTCCTCGTATTCGTCAGCAGTAGGGAGCATAGCCTTGCCGTCGTAAGCAACGTATGCAACGTCATTTGCTGTCTTGTAAGTGTTGGCAGAAGCGTAGTCTTCAGTCTTGATGCTTGAGTTGAAGCCGATAACATCACCGAAGCCGAAGAGACCACCGAAGTCAGATGGCTTAGAAGCACCAACATTACGCTTAGCCCACTTAGTAGAAAGACCGAGATCAACGAACTCTTCATCAACATTGATTGCAGCCTGAGCAGGTGCAGTGAATGACTTAACCTCACCGTAAACCATACCGTTGCCGAGGTCAACGTATGCAGTGTAGTAGTAAGTCTTGCCAGGAAGGAGACCGTCAACACTTGTAGTAGCAGTTGACTCAAAGTTGCTTGCGAACTTCACACCGTTGAGCTTTGCCTTTTCAGCATCAGCATCACCGCTAACGATGATACCAACAGCACTGCAACCAGCATTGTCAGCGAAAGTAGCAGAAAGCTTTGCGCCATTGCCAGCAAGCTCAGAACCGCCAGTGATAGCCTTTGCGTTTGAAAGAATAGTGCTGAGCACCTGTCCCTTGTAAGTAACCTTACCCTGGAGAGTA
>JAZLKJ010000132.1:0-16276 GCA_045597565.1 Prevotella sp.
GCTACGACATACTACGTTTGGATAGGCGGTTCCTGTGACTACGGTCATAAGGAACGAGCTGGAGGTGCTGCTATTGTCGTTGAACATGATGGCTGCATCATAAGCCGTGATGTAATCAGCGATCTCAACACAACAGAGTTCAGAATGATGCTAACTCTCATGGTGAAAGTTATGAATGAACTGCCTGAAGGTTCTGACATCCTCTTTCTTACCAATGCCGCATACATTCTGAACTTTGACAAAGAGCCAACACCCAAATCAGCTAATCCTGATTTGATAGCACAATGTATCGAGTCTAAGCAAAGACACAATAGCGTAAGCGTCAAGATTGTACAATATCACAAAAGCCCTCTGCTGATAGAAACACATGACACATCAACTGAGGCAATGAAGAAACTCAGACAGGAATACAACAAATCCAAGAAAACAAAATGACAAGAAACGAACAAGCATTATTGGCACAGATGCAAGACCTTGGATATTCACATGGTCTTTGCGTTACTGCACTACAGATTCTTTCACAATCCAAGCAAGCAGTCTGTGACTATAATATGGCGAAAATTAGTACTGAATATTTATAATAATATGAGTGTTTCTGATATTATGATGCGATTTATGATAATAAATCAGTCTTTACAATTAGAAAAGTGAAAATAGTTTGCTTTTTGTGCGTTTTTTTTCCTAAAATTGCAGTTTGAAACATTACAATCAAAGTAAAATTGATTTTCAAATTAAAGAATAATGTTAGGAACAATAATAAATACAACGACTATTCTTGTTGGTGGTGCTTTCGGGGCCATCGTGCGCTCAGGAATAGGAGATAAGTACAAAAAGGCTCTTTTCACTGGGCTTGGGCTTTGCTGTCTTGTGCTTGGATTGAACGCGGCACTGCCGAATATGGCAAAGAGTGAGTTCCCTGTGCTGTTCATCCTCAGCATTGCCATTGGCGCTGTTATCGGCACGAAACTCGATTTGTCTGGCAAGATTGATCGCATGAACGAAAAGCTTAACAAGAAGCAAGGCAATGAGAACAACGCTCTTAACGGTCTCGTAACCGGCATCCTGCTCTACTGCATAGGCACTTTCAGCATCGTAGGACCTGTATTGTCGTACCTCTCGCCAAGTCATGGATGGGATTTCAATGAGTCGGCTAATACGTTCCTCTATACGAATGCCACGCTTGACCTTGTTACGTCGGCTGTGCTTGCTGCGAGCTATGGCTGGATAATGCTGCTTGCTGCTCCCGTGCTTTTCTGCTGGCAGGGAATGTTCTACATGATTGCGTATTTCTGCGGCGACGGAATGCCGGAACCGATGCGCGTGGAACTGAGCATCGTCGGTGGCGTGCTGATTATCAGTTCTGGACTTGGCATCTTGGGCATCAAGGATTGCAAGACGGTCAATCTGCTGCCGTCGCTGCTCGTGCCGGTGGTGTTCTATTTGGTGAAGGGATGACCCCCCTCCGACTCTCCCATAGGGGTGAGGGTATCCCCCAAAACAAAATACCATAAACCAAAAACTAAACACCAAAACTGAACTCCAAAAACTATAAACCCAAAACTAAAAAACGAAAATACATAAACGATGAAAGCTATACAAATAACTGGTGCCAACGAGATGGCATGTGTTGAAATGGAAAAACCGGAGCAGCTGAAGGCTGGCGAGGTTTTGGTAAAGATGAACTATGTGGGCTTTTGCGGCTCTGACCTTAACACTTATCGTGGTGGAAATCCGCTGGTAAAGCTTCCGGTGATTCCTGGTCATGAGGTTTCGGCTGAGATAGCTGCTGTAGGCGAAGGCGTGCCTGCTACGCTGAAAGTTGGCATGAAGATTACGCTCAATCCATACTCAGCATGCAACGATTGCCCTTCTTGTCGCAACCGTCGCTACAATGCCTGTCAGCACAACGAGACACTCGGCGTGCAGCGCAATGGTGCTATGCGCGAATACATCGTTATGCCTTGGGAGAAGATTATTCCAGCAGAAGGTCTTGACGAGAAGGAAATCGCTCTCGTTGAGCCAATGTCTGTCGGTTTCCATGCCGTAGATCGTGCTCAGGTGAAGGACATTGACATCGTTATGGTTATCGGTTGCGGTATGATTGGTGTTGGTGCTATCGTAAGAGCTGCTCTGCGCGGTGCTACGGTCATCGCTACTGACCTTGACGACGAGAAACTTGAACTCGCTAAGCAGATGGGTGCAACATACGTTGTCAACACAGGCAAGGAAGACCTTCACGCTCGTCTTGACGAGATAACCGGTGGCTGCGGACCTGACGTAGTCATTGAGGCTGTGGGAAGCCCATTCACTCAGAATCAGGCTATAAACGAACTTGCATTCACTGGTCGCGTGGTCTTCATCGGTTATGCTAAGGCGGGCACAGAGTTCGTTACAAAGCACTTCGTTCAGAAGGAAATGGACATTCGCGGTTCACGCAACGCAATGCCAGAGGACTTCCGCGCTGTTATCCGCTATATGCAGAACAATGAATATCCAAAGGAGAAGCTCATCTCTGCCGTTGTGAAGCCTGAAGAGGCTAAGGAGGCTATGGAGCAGTGGATGGCTGCACCGGCAAAGGTGTTCAGAATTCTTGTGGAGTTTTGATTCATAAATCCGTAAATTGAAGATCCGTAAATCGTAAATAATACTGATGGTTGCCACAATTGGTTTCTTTGATGGAATGCACGAAGGGCATCGCTATGTTATTTCGCAGGTTATGGCACTTGCGGAGAAGCGTGGCGACGGCTCTATGGTCTTTACCTTTGATCGCCATCCGGCAGCACTGTTCTGCCCCGACCGCATGCCGAAGATGTTGCTGACTCCGGAGGAGAAGATGGATAGGATAGCCGCATGTGGCGTGGAAGATGTCGTGATGTTTGAGTTTGATGAAGAACTGGCATCGCTGACAACAAATGAATTCCTGCAGATACTGAAGGAAGACTACGGCGTAGATACCCTGCTCCTTGGCTACGACAACCATTTCGGCAAGAAAGAGAAGGACGCTAAAGGCAACTTCATAAACCCAACCTTCGACGACTATGTGAAGAAAGGCAAGGAAGAAGGAGTGAGAATAAAGTTGCTGAAGGAGTTTAAATCTGAGAATCAGAAAAGTGAAAAATCTGCAATTGAAAAATCGTCAAATCTGCAAATCGCCAAATCATCAAATGAAACAACATCTTCTTCTCTGATAAGGCAACTGCTTCTTGAAGGCGATCTTGAAGAGGCAAACCGCCGTCTTGGCTACAGCTATTCGCTTACGGGCAAGGTGATCAGCGGCTATCAGATAGGCAGAAAGATAGGTTTTCCGACAGCAAACATTGCTGCGGAAGTGGGAAAGCTGGTGCCAAAAAACGGTGTCTATGCTGCAAGGGTGAGTAAGGGGGGAAAAGCTGTTGTAAATATTGGTAATAGACCGACGTTCAATGGCAATGATATTACCATTGAAGTGCATATAATTGATTTTGAGGGAGATATCTATGGAGAGAATATTACGATTGAATTCGTGAGTCGCTTGCGAGACGAAATGAAATTTGCCTCACCAGAAGAACTAGTGGAGCAGATTAATAAGGATAAGGCAGGGGCTCTGAAGGTGTTGGACCTTTAGAATGTCATCTCGAACTTCAGGCGCACACCGTTCTTGCTTACATCTTTGAACTCGTTGTAAGTGAGGCGTCGAACATATTCTATATGGAAGAATTTCATGATGTTGTGTACTCCGAAACTTGCTTCCATATATGGACGTTCGTCAATCATTCTTACGCCTTTCGGCCATGATGAAACCTGAATCTTATTGCCCGGATTCATCATGTCATCTTCGAAGCTGAATGTCGGCTTGTTCTTTTCTGTCAATGTTCCGTAGAAACATTTGAAGCCGATGTATTCGCGCCATTTGAGATGGCGCAGTAATGGCACGCGGTTGAAGATACGGCCGTTCATATCCCATGCAAAGTCGAGCATGGCATAGCGGTCGGCAAGAAACTCCATTTCGTTGAGAAGGCTAAATGTGAACTTCTGCTTTATGAACGAAGTGTTCGTCGGTGGCTGAAGCAGCAACATGTATGGCACTTTGTTCCATTGTGCGCTACCTTTCAGAAGAACTGAGATTCGTCCCCAGTTGTTCAGCCATTTCCGGTAGTAAATGGAAGCTTCGGTAGTATTGTATCTATGAGTACCGCCCAGAAAACCTTCCAAGCCTACGGTGTGAGAGAGCGTGTAGATAGGGTTGTCCTGATTGGTCTTTACGCGATGGCGCTTGGTGCTGACGGTGCTCTCACCCGGAGCATAGCGTATTCCGAAATTGAACTCGCTAAGTGTCATCTCTGGATAGTCGATAGTTCCGACTGCCGACTGCTTCTCGTGCATATAATGGCACAGATACTCCATGCCGCCGGGCTGCTCATAGCGGAATGCCAACTTGTGCTGATTATAGAAGATTCGGGTGTCGTTTCCCTTCCATTTTAGCATGGTGAAGATGTTGTCCTTATCGTGGGCACCGAAGCGGTCGGAAGGCGCCATATTGTCGTAGGCAGAGGTCAGGGTGATCTCGCGAACGGGATATTCGTACATAGTGTTTTCCTTCGCGTTGAACGAATATGTGGCGTCAACCTGATAGTAATCTTTCTTGCTGTCCCAGCCGTGTGCGTAATATCCCTTGAGGAAGAAATGAGGCGAGAGGCGAGGTGTTGTAACAAGGCTGAGGCGAGTACGAAGACCGTCAACGAAGTTTTGAGAGATGACTGTGTTTATAGGTCCGAAATCAATCTTGCTTGGCTTCTTTTCTGTTCCGAATTCCACGAAGTTCTCGGTTATTATCTTGAACGCCTGGAGCAGCACACCGAAGCCTTTTGTTTGCTTCATGGCAGCCATGAAGTTGCCCATGTTCTGCTCGCTTGGTGAGAGCAGGGCGGTGCGGTGCTCGTCCCAGAAAGCTTGGTCGCGGTGGTTGTAATCCTTCTCCTTTCGCTCTTTACCCATACCTTCGAAGTCGGAGTCGGGTAGGGCGTCAAAAGAATAGCCTGTTCGCCGCGTTGTTCTCATGACGGCAGCTTTTGAGAGGAAGTCAACGATGGAGAGTTCGCAGAACATGTCGTCGCGCGAAAGCACCCACTCGCCAGTAGGCAGTTTCTCGTATTCCAGGTTGATGTGTATGTTGTCAACCCAGTTTACGTCGCTCTTCTTCGGAATGGTAAGCTCGCATTTGCGGACATGAAGCGTAGAGTCGGCAAGAACATAGAGGTTTCCGCGGAAACCGAAGTCTTGCTGATTGTTTGGAATGAACTCAAGTTGTATGCACTTGTCTCCGTCAACCATCAGAGTATCAACGATATAGTATCGGTAGAAGCCGATAGCGGAAGAGCCGATAGGAGATGTGAACGGATATTGCAACATCTTTATCTGGTTCTTGTATAGGTCGATGTCGCAGAATATTTCGTCAGCCACTTTGTTTAGGATTTTTCCTGTCTCTATAAGGTCGCTGATTCCTTCCGACTTTTGGCCGATAATGACTGATCGCTCGGAATTTGTAGATTTGCGGTATCTTTCCTCAGTAACTGTTTCCTCAAGGTTGAGTGGGAGAATAGGTTTTCCGTTCTCTGGAGAGATCATTATCTGGTTGACAAGCCATTGGCGACGGTTCTTATTTTTTTCGCGTTCTATGTCATCAAGTTTTATGTCGTTTACAGCAAGTGTTAGTTTGTTGTAGTTTGTGTATTTATAGTAGTCGTGGGTCTTTTTCAGATCGTTAGCCTTGTTTGCAGCAATGACACGGCGCATCAGTTCAACAGCAGGATTTTCCTTGCGCGAATATTTGCGTTTCTTCGTTTTCACTTCCACTTGCTGGAGACGTTTTGAATCAGGCTTCAGCGTGATACGCATGTGATTCGGAGTGTTCTCGCCTATAAGAATGCGGAGCTCCTTATATCCGACTGCTGTGATGGTAAGATATAGTTTCTCTCTCTTTGGAATATCAAACTTACCCATCATGTTTGAGGTGAAAGATTCCTTTATTTTCTTATACTGCATGGAAACAAGCTGCAAGCTGTCTCCTGTCTCCTCGTCAACCACAACACCAAGGATTCTCATTTCTGGAATGGAATCATTTTGTGCCGAGATAGTTGTCGAAAAAAATATAAGCAGGAGTAGTAATATGATGGTTTTCAGTTCTTTGTGCATGTGTTAGAGAGTGTTTTTGTCGTTGGTGTTATGAGGGTTATACGAAGATGTTTCTGTGGAAGAAGAGCAGGTATCGGCGAATTGGTCGCAAGCGAATCCAGAAGAAGGAATAGAACTTCCATTTTCTGCCTGATATTAGGTCGATTTCGCTTCTACCTTTTCTATAGAATCCTTTTATGGAGGCTCTGATGTTTGATACTTTGCAGTGTTCGGGCACTAAGTTTCCATCGCCGAGAAGCGTAAGATTTTCGCCTTCTATGCCGATTATTCTATGGAGAATCCAGCGCTTTTCCGTCTGATGAGTCAAAGGATTTTCTATGTCTGCTTCCACTAGAACCGGCTCATAGAGTATGGGAGCGTGCGGCTTTACGAGTACGGCGACGTCGCGGTCGCTTTCAAGGAACGGCCTCATACTGAAACCTTTAAGCGGAATCTTTACACTTTCCTTGGTGTCGAGATAGGAAACTGCAAGCGGAAGAAAAACTTCGTTGCGCATGGCTTTATAGACTAACGCGTTTCTTGTTCCGTTACTTTGCGGTTTCGGAACAAAGAGGCGCAATATGCGGCAGATAATCAATGCTAGTTTCTTCACTTGTTTTGTTTTTTTGGGGGGGCAATTAGCCGAACTCAGCTAATTGTCAATCCTTGCTGATTCCTTTGCTGCAAACGATTGCCGATTCTCTGTCGGGGAGACAGCATAGGGTGTAGATGCAGGAGGTTTCCACAATCTTTGAAATGGTGTCCATGACATCGTTGTAGAGCTTGCTTTCCCACTTCATCGTAGAGCAAGAGGGTAGGAGAGAGGTGAACGCTTCCACTGGAGCCAACTTTCTGACGCTGTTTTCCTGTGCACGCTCTATGCGAGTGATTGCTCCGAGATAAGCCTTTCGATTGCGATAGCAAGGCGTCTTTCCCGACCATGGCGAACCGAAGATGAACGCCTTTTCATCGATGATGCGGACAATCGGGTTGTCGTCGTTGAGGAGTTCACAGCCAGAAATGTGCTTCAGCCAGTTGCTTACTTGGGTCGATTTCCCCGTTCCGCTCTTTGCGATGAAAGCGTAGGCATAGTCGCCCTTCTTTACGCATGAAGCATGGATGAGCAGGGTTTGTCTAGAGGCTGTAGAGAACGCAAAGCAAAGCATGAGCACGGAGTTTATTCCGTATGATTGCTGCATGCTGTTTCCTTGCAAGCGGCAACGGCATTCGGAGTAGTCGGCATTGGTTTTTAGCCAACAGACCTCCTTTTCCTCAATGTTGCGGATAGTAAACTGATACTCACCCGTATCGTCTTTCTTCTCCACCTTGGTATGTCCGTTGCCCGTGTCGAAGTCGCCTATTTCGCGATAGTCGGTGGCAAGTGGCATATCATTGTCTATGACGATTGATAGCTGTGGCTTGCCATCCTCATCTTCTTTTGCGGCTTCTTCCTTTACATTATTATATATAAAGGGCTTTAGCGAGGGCACAAGAGAAATTATGTCAACCTTCGGATTGGTTGACATAACTTCAATTTTATGTTCTGCTATTATGAATTGCATGTAATTATTATTGAAGAACGTTGGCTTTTTTCCAGTCAAGTACTAGTTGCTGGCAGTCCTTCTCGGCAGTTTCCTTGTCAACTTCATATTCCTCCAAAAGCGCTTCCACCATATCGTTTACGGTAAAGTCCTTTCCGCTGACAGCTTTCCAGATGCATGCTGCGGTTTCGTTTACGCTGATGACGTTTGTGAAGTCGATGTTTGCCTCGCCCTCTGCGACAACGATGTATTCGCCGCAGATGTTACGCAAGTTAAAACCTTCTTTTATTTTCATTTGTGTTTTGGGGAGTGAGAATTAGCCGAACTCGGCTAATTCTTTTGGGGTTAGAACTCGGCTAATTCTTAGTTTTTCAGAAGGGTCTTAGTAGCTGCGGGCAATGATAACCCACTGCTTTGCAGGAGCACCTGTCACCATATCTACGCCGAGTTCTTCTGGCTGTGGGATATGGAAAGGTACGCAACGGATTGTTGCCTGAGTTTCTTCCTTGATCTTAGCCTCTGTCTCTGCTGTTCCGTCCCATGGGCAGAAGAAGAAACCGCCACCCTTAACCTTTGCCTTGAACTCCTCGTAGTCAGAGCAAGTGTAGATCTTCTCATCGCGAGCAGTGAGTGGCTTGTTGAAGATGTTCTTCTGGATGTCTTCAAGAAGTTCGATAACGTATTCTGCGATGCCTTCAACTGAGCGGGTTTCCTTCTCAAGAGTATCACGACGCATAACCTCGATTGTGCCGTTCTCAAGATCACGATTACCCATAACAAGACGTACAGGAACACCCTTGAGCTCGTACTCAGCGAACTTGAAGCCTGGGCGCTTGTTGTCAGCGTCGTCATATTTTACAGTAATGCCAGCAGCGCGGAGCTTCTCGATTACTGGGTTGAGCTTCTCTGTGATTGCCTGAAGCTTCTCGCCCTTGCTGATAGGCACGATAACAACCTGAAGAGGAGCAAGGCGTGGAGGAAGTACAAGGCCGTTATCGTCAGAGTGAGTCATGATGAGCGCACCGATAAGACGTGTAGAAACACCCCATGATGTTGCCCAAACATATTCTGGCTTGTTTTCCTTTGTGAGATAGGTTACGTCGAATGCCTTTGCGAAGTTCTGTCCGAGGAAGTGTGATGTACCGCTCTGGAGAGCCTTTCCATCCTGCATCATTGCCTCGATAGTGTATGTGTCAAGGGCACCAGCGAAACGCTCTGTCTCGCTCTTAACACCCTGAACAACAGGAACTGCCATCCATTCCTCAGCAAACTTAGCGTAAACGGCGAGCATCTTCTGTGCCTCTTCCTCAGCTTCTTCGCGAGTAGCGTGAGCAGTGTGACCTTCCTGCCAGAGGAATTCTGATGTGCGGAGGAAAGGACGAGTGCGCATTTCCCAGCGCATTACGTTACACCACTGGTTGCACATCAATGGCAGATCGCGCCAAGAGTGAATCCAGTTCTTGTATGTGTTCCAGATGATTGTCTCTGAAGTTGGACGAACGATGAGTTCCTCCTCGAGTTTTGCTGCTGGGTCAACCTCTACGCCGCTATTGTCTTCCTTAGCACGAAGACGGTAGTGAGTTACTACGGCACATTCCTTTGCGAAGCCTTCAACATGCTCTGCCTCGCGAGAGAGGAATGACTTAGGGATGAGGAGTGGGAAGTAAGCATTTACAGCACCTGTCTCCTTGAACATCTTGTCAAGCTGCTGCTGCATCTTCTCCCAAATAGCGTAGCCGTAAGGCTTGATAACCATACAACCGCGTACTGCAGATTGCTCTGCGAGGTCGGCCTTCACGATGAGGTCATTATACCACTGACTGTAGTTGTCAGCTCTTTTTGTCAGTTCTTTAAGTTCTGCCATTATATCTTTTTTTATTTTTTGGTTCGTTATTGTTTGTTCAAAGTTGGCACTTTGAAAACGGTTGCTACTAATTGTAAATCTCTGTGATGTCGTTAAGCTGGTCAGCGTCAACTTTCTTGCTCTTGCTGCATCCGTCGTAGCTCTTAGGCACGCTGAATGTGTCTGACTGGGAAATGCCGAGCGATTCGTCTGCATATACCTTCTTCATGTAGTAAGCCCACATAGGGAGTGCCTGTTCTGCACCTTGACCGTAAGAGAAGTGGATGTCGCGTTCTTCACCGCCTACCCAACCGCCAGATACGAGTTTAGGAGCTACGCCAACATACCAGAAGTCAGCATTGCTGTTGGTAGTTCCTGTTTTACCGCCAATCTGACCGGAGAATCCCATACCGCGAAGGCGTCTTGCAGTACCACTGTTTACAACGCCTTGAAGCATTATCTGCATGTTCCATGCGGCTTCTTGTGAGAGAATTTCGTTCATGCGAGGAGCGAACTCTGCGAGAGTATTGCCCTGCTGGTCAGTAATCTTTGTTACGAGTCGAGGGCTCATGTGAAGACCATCGTTGACGAATGTTGTATAGCCGCTGATAAGGTTGAGAATGGAGATCTCAAGAGGGCCGAGACAGAGAGCCATGCTAGGAGTTTGGTAGTAAGCAGGTATTCCGAAAAGGTCGAGCCATGTAAGGAAATCTCTTGGGTCGATAAGGCTCATGAGGTAAGCTGCTACCGTGTTGTTTGACTGTGCAAGACCTTGCTTCAGCTGGACGGTACCACCGCCTCCGCCGCCCTTAGGACACCAGCCGCCGTAGCTCTTTCTTACATTTGATACTGGGTCGCATGGGCTCATGCCGTTCTGTACCATCAGTGAGTAGAGGAAAGGCTTCATCGTAGAACCTACCTGACGGCGTCCCTGTCCTGCCATGTCGTAGCCGAATGCCTCGAAGTCCGTTCCGCCCACGTAAGCTTTTACGTCGCCGGTAGAAGGATCCATGCTGACAAAGCCTGCGCGGAGGAAACGCTTCATGTAGCGGATAGAGTCTTCCGGAGTCATTGTCTCTTCTTTGTCGCCGTTGTATGAAAAGAGCGTCATCTTCACAGGAGTGCGGTAAGCCTTTTCTATTTCTTCGTCTGTTGCGCCAGCTTCCTTCATGCGGTTGTAGCGTTCTGAATTCTTCCAAGAGCGAGCCATGTCGCGCTTGATGTCGTTCATGGATGCGCCATTGGTGAACGGTGCATAACGAAGACCGCTACACATGCTGTTGAACTTTGGCTGAAGTTCTACTGCAATTCTCTGGAATACAGCTTCCTCAGCATATTTCTGCATACGAGTGTCGATGGAAGTGTAAATCTTCAAACCATCAGTGTAGATGTTGTAGTTGCTGCCGTCAGCCTTGTGGTTCTTTGTACACCATCCGAAGAGAGGGTCGCGAACGTAGAGGGCAGAGTCGATGCAGAACTGCACCTTCTGCCATGAAGGATAGTTCTCTCTCTCCGGCTTTTCAGCCATCATGTAGTGGCGAAGATACTCGCGGAAGTATGGAGCCTGTCCGTCCTTGTGGGATGTAGGCTTGTAGTTGGTAAGGTTCAACTCTTCCTTGCTGTCCTTGTCGTATTCCTCTTCTGTGAGGAAGCCTGCCTTCACCATCTGCTTCAGCACGACGTTGCGACGCTCGCAGGTGCGCTCTGGGTAGCGGAGAGGGTTGAAGTAGCTTGGGTTCTTGCACATTCCGACGAATAGCGCACATTCAGCTCGAGTAAGGTCGCTTGGCTTCTTGTTGAAATAAATTTGCGAAGCCGTCTTGATACCATAGGCACCGTTCAGGAAGTTGAACTGGTTGAGATACATCGTGATGATTTCTTCCTTAGTGAACTGCTTCTCAAGCTTTACGGCTATAAGCCATTCCACTGGTTTTTGGAGAAGTCGGTCGGTTACCGTCTTAGCAGTTTCCGAGAAGAGCATCTTTGCCAGCTGCTGTGTGATGGTAGAACCACCACCGGCAGAAACATCTCCCATGAAACCGCGCTTCACAATAGCTCGTCCAAGACCGATGGCATCAATACCAGAGTGCTCGTAGAAACGCTCGTCCTCTGTAGCTACGAGAGCCTCCACGATGTATGGAGAAAGTTCCGTGTAGTCGGCAGCACGTCGGTTGGCTCTTGCCACGTTGTACTGACCGATAAGTTTTCCGTCAGACGAATATACCATTGAGGCATATTCATCAACAGGATTCTGTAGAGATTTGAAGTCCGGCATGTCGCAAATCCAGCCGTTCCACGCACCGACAACAATTGCTGCGCTGAAAAGTATTACAGCGGCGAATGTTATCCAAATCCATTTGATAATCGTATTCTTCATATTCTGTGTATGATATTTTCTATTAGTGAGAGGTTCTAAAAAATCGCGACAAAGTTACACAATTTTTGGCATAAGGTGCTTCTTATAGGCAAAATATTGCCCAAAATGGCAACAAATATTGCAATAACTCAATTTATACTTGCTTTCTCCTCCCCCCAAGGGGAGGTCGGTAAGGTCTTTTATTGTACAATTTTTAGATTTTTCTCCTTGTTCTGGTCAACGATTTTGCCGTCTTTGTTAAGGATTATGCAGCTGCTGACCTTGCAGTTTTCCCACTCCAGAAATACCGTGTAGCCGCCTCTTGTGCGTATGCCTTCCACCTTTCCGCTCTTCCATGCCTTAGGCAATGCTGGCAGAAGCTTTATTACTGTGCCATTAGCAGGCGAATAACTGCTCTGCACAAGCATCTCGCAGACACCCGCTGTGCCTCCGAAATTGCCGTCAATCTGGAATGGTGGATGAGCGTCAAAGAGGTTCGGATAAGTGCCGCTGCGAGGGTGGCGAGGATCCACATCGGTTAGCAGCTTTTGGAGATAATGATAAGCTGTGTCTCCTTTCATCAAGCGCGCCCAAAGGTTTATGCGCCAGCCAGTTGACCAACCTGTTGATTGGTCGCCCTTTATTTCAAGCGTCTTCTCACAAGCGTTCAGGAAGTCCTGCTGATATATTGCAATAAATTCCTTGCCTGCAACGAAGTTTGATTTCGCTTTGACAGGCATTTTCTCGTATTGCTGACCAGGATAGAGGCCGATGAGGTGCGACTGATGGCGGTGGTGCCAATCTTTGTCCTCCCAGTCGTGATACCACTCCATGAGGTTGCCGCGCTTGCCAACATGGTAAGGACGCAACTTCTTCAGTGCCTTGTCTATACGACTCTTCAACTGTTTGTCCGTGCCGAGAATCTCGCAAGCCGCTGACGTATTGATGAAAAGCTCGCGTATAATAGCGAGATCAGCGGTGCCACCATAGCAGGTTTGTCCGTTGTAGCCTTTGTCTGTAATATACTCATTTTCAGGCGATGTCGAAGGCGCGGTGATGAGTTCTTCCTTGTTCTTTGTATTCTTTATCAGCCATTCCAAGCAGAACTCCGCAGCACCCTTCATCAATGGGTAAGCCGTAGAGCGTAGATAGTTCTTGTCCATGGAGAAGAGATAATGCTCCCAAAGTGCTTCCACAAGCCATGCACCACCCATGTTCCAGTTTGACCATTCCGGCCATTCGCTCTTTTCGCCCACAGGATTCGTCATTGCCCAAATGTCAGAGTTATGGCTTGAGCACCAACCTTTCTGCACGTTGTAGTAGTTGCGAGCCGTGCTCTGTCCGTTGTCTGCAAGAGCTTTTATGAAACCGTTTAGCGGAGCCGTCATTTCCTGTATGTTAGCTACCTCTGCTGGCCAGTAGTTTTCTTCCAAGTTGATGTTCACAGTGTAGTTTCCGCGCCATGGCGAGTCTTTTGTCACTGCCCAAAGTCCTTGTAGATTAGCAGGTACTCCCTCTGTGCGAGAGCATGAGATGAGCAGGTAGCGACCGTATTGCGTGTATAGCATTTCGAGGTATGAAGCATAGTCAACTGTGAGCTTGTCTTGCTGGTCGTTGTAGCGTTTCAGGAGTTCGTCGGTCGGGATGCCCTCCGGTTCCTTGGCATTGTTCAGCACTATGCTGAAGCGGTCGAATATCTGCCTGTAGTCGAGCATGTGGCGCTGCAAGATACTGTCAAACGATTTGTGCTCAAGTCGCTGAGCCTGAAGGTTTACCGCGTCTATATAGTCATTGTTATTCTTGTCTGGCTGGATGTCATACGCCTTGAAGTTCGTCTCGTTTATTATATAGATTACGACCTCCGAAGCGTCCTTTATCACGAGCGAATCTCCACTTGCCTTTACCTCGCCATCCTTGTTTTGTACGATAAGTTTTGTGCAGAAATGAATGCTGTTTTCGTCTTCGTCAGAACGTCCTTGTACGGTGATGGAATTGCCTTCTGCCTTCGTCTCGTGAGGTACGATAGCCGACATGCGGAGCGTATTGTTTATGCGACCTAAACCTTCGCCCTCATAGTAGTGCGCTTTAAGCTTGATGGCTATGAGACGATCTGGGTTAGAAGCAAAAATGGTGCGTGAATATTTGCCGAAATCACCATGTTGGTAGGTCTCTGTGTAAATGCTGTTGTCAAGGCTAAGGCTACGCTTGTAATTGCTAATCTTGGCTTTATGAAGGTCGTTGTCCTTTATATAAAGCTGTGCCAGAGGACGGTAGAATTGCGAGTTGTGACCCTGAAGGTGCAGCTGCAGCGAGTCGGCAAGCTTGTAATCCTCTTTGAACAAAGCCTCTCTTACGGCAGGAAGCCATTGGTGAGCATCCTTGTCGAGCTGCTTGTCAAATGGTTTGCCCGACCACATCGTGATGTCGTTCAGGTAGATGGAATCCACATCAGCGCCGCCGTAGATCATGGCGCCCAGCCTTCCGTTGCCTATGGGCAGAGCCTCTTCAAAGCATGTTGCCGGCTTGTCGTACCATAGTTTCAGTTTTGTCTGTTGTGCCGTTGTCGTCAGCGTAATTATGCTTGCTATCAGTGAGATAAGTGCTTTCTTCATGTATTGTTTGTCCTTATAAGATGATTAAAACTGCTGCAAAGATACGATTATTTTCTAAATTAATGAAGAAAATAAATAAAGATTAGTTTCTGTTTTTCAAATTTATACCTATAGGTGGTGCTGCCTGTGTGGGTAAGTCAGGGTGTACAAGTGTTAAACCAGGAAACGTGCACTACAACGGATCAACGTCATAGTACATCATGAGCGATGTGTAGTGTTTGTCTTTCATTAGCTCTGACTGGCAGTAGCGGAGAAAGTTGCGGACATTCTGCATGTTGATGCCATTCTCAATCTTTATCATAATGCGACGAATATTCATGGATTTAACCATGGATACGAAAGGAGTTTCAGGGCCAAGAACGCGATCCTGAAGTTTGCTTTTTAAACGGTAGGTCATTTCGATAGAAGCTGACTCAACAACGGAAACATTCTTGTGCTTGATGAAGACGTAGATGATGCGGGAGAATGGCGGATAACGGAACATCTGGCGCTCAAGCATCAGGTCGCGGAAGAAGCCGTTGAAGTCGTTGTTGACTATCTGACTGATGACGGGAAGTTGCTTCTGCGTGGTTTGCAGATATACTGTGCCTCGCTTGCCATGACGACCAGCACGTCCGGCAACCTGCGAAAGCATCATAAAGGCGTGTTCATAGGCGCGGAAATCAGGGAAGTTCAAGAGGGTGTCAGCATTTATTATGCCGACAACAGAGACGTTCTTGAAATCAAGTCCTTTTGTGATCATCTGCGTGCCGATAAGAACATTGGTATGTCCCTTTGCGAAGTCGTCTATGATGCGCTCATGGGCTGTGCGAGTGCGTGTGGTGTCAAGATCCATGCGTGCCACTTTTGCGTCTGGAATATACTCCAAGAGTTGTTCCTCTATCTTTTCTGTACCTTGTCCGCGGTGACCGAAGTCGTTGCCCTGACAATTCGGGCAGCGTGTAGGCAATTGGAATGTGTAGCCGCAGTAGTGGCAAGTAAGTTGGTTTGTGGTCTTATGATAAGAAAGGCTGACATCGCAACGTTCGCATCGTGGTGTCCAACCGCATGTCTTGCATTCCACCATCTGTGAAAAGCCGCGGCGGTTTTGGAAGAGTATTACCTGCTCGCCATTAGCCAAGGCGGTTTTCATGGCCTCAAGAAGGTCGGGCGAGAATGATGCAGACATCATCTTGCGGCGGCGATAGTCTTGAATATCAATGACTTTTATCTCTGGAAGCTCTATGCCTTTGTAGCGCTGGGTGAGCTCTACGAGGCCGTATTTGTGAGCGGATTTGCCCGAAGTAAAAACTTCGGGAACGGTGGTGGCATTGTAGTAGGTTTCGGCAGAAGGGGTGGCTGTGCCGAGGATGGTCTTCGCGCCTGCCCAATGGGCGAGCATTATGGCTACGGAACGGGCGTGATAGCGAGGAGCCAAATCTGCCTGCTTGAAGGAGGTCTCATGCTCTTCGTCGATGATGACGAGCCCGAGGTTCTGGAAAGGTAGGAAGGCTGCGGAACGTGCGCCAAGAATCACGCTGTAAGGGGCAGGGGAGAGCTGCTTCTGCCAAATTTCAACGCGCTCTTCATCGCTGTACTTTGAATGATAGATGCCGAGCTTATTGCCGAAGACTGCCTGAAGACGCTGGCGCATCTGGACGGTAAGGGCTATCTCTGGCATGAGATAAAGTACCTGTTCGTGGCGTTCAATAGCACGCTGGATTAGATGGATGTAAATCTCTGTTTTTCCCGACGATGTTACGCCATGGAGAAGTACGGTGTTCTTCTTCATGAA
>JAZLKJ010000133.1:0-5582 GCA_045597565.1 Prevotella sp.
GACAAGAATTTAAGGAATAATTTGTCTGTACTATTGATATTTTATGCGGATTACTTGCTATGTGCTTGTGTATTAAGGAGTAAAGTGTTTTTTTTTGCGACATACTATCAGCAAAAAACTCAGCCAAACGGCAAAGCGAAACTCAGCCAAACAGCAAAGCGAAAGTCGGCCAAACGGCAAAGTCAGCTGCTCTTTATGTGATGCAGCTGACTTTTTCTATGCCGTATTTCTTGAGTTCGTCTGGGGTTGTCGGGATATACAGAAGAAACTCGTCAAAGGCGAGATACTCCTTATTGTCCATAAGCATTGTACCGACTATATCTCCGAACTGAATCTTATCAAATCCTTCGTATGCGTCTTTTGGAACTTGGTAATACTCACCGGCATTCTCTGTCGGGATATAGATATAATCTTCTGTGATGGCATACATGTTCGGGTAAAACTCGTACTCGCAGTCCTCAAACTGTTTTACGATTTTACAATTCTCCTTCCACGATTTATAGTGCTTTATGACGGTTTCGTCTGTAACCTTTGTCAGATTGATATTTGAAGGCCAGACAGAAGAATTTATGGCTCGCCGGAGTGGCAGATGATTTGGCGCGGAGTCTGCAGGTAAGGCGAACTTATACCAGGCATGATCGGAATCGGCATACGGTTTGCCTTTCATTCTGTTTTTTATCAGTTTCGGATGTATCATATATGCCATGACATCACCATCGTCGGCTTGGGACAGGCACAATGTATATCTGATTCCTGTGAGTATGTTGTTGGAGTCTTTATGCCAGTGGGTTGCAAAGAATATGCCATTAGTTGTTGGCTCTATCTCCCAAAACTCTGTGTATATGCCTTCTCCACCACATTCATTCCAAAATCCCTTTATGTCTATCTCAACCAACATCTGCTTCAATGCTGTTGTTGTGTCATAGAGATTCTCGGAACTGCTATAGGACTCGAAGGTGTCTAATATGCTTGAGAAATGGTAATATGCCATGAATCGTGTCTTGTTGGATTCGCCTCGTGCCCGGGTTATTGCGGGAAACACATTAAACAGTGTTCCTCCTTCCGTAAACTTTTCCAACAAAGACATGGCTGATTCATACTGGCGTGGAAAGTCTGTTACGTCGCCATCTTTCGAATCGTACCCGGGAATGACTTTCAGTAGCATCAAGCAAAGGAATGACGTGGAGATGCCTTCATCGATGACTTGCTGGTAGATGTTTTTCTTGCGATTGCTAAAAGAGGCTCTTCTGTCTGGATTGTTGGTGTATTGCAGCAATTCCAGAGCGGTGTTGAACGGATTGCTTCGTCGGGACAAGTGTGCCCGGAAGAACGCCCAAGCCTTTTTGTATTTTATCAGAACCTTGTCTAATAGAAGTGTCTCGTCGGTCATCAGGAATGCCTCTACCTTCAGATCACGAAAGGCGCTCCTCATCTTCTGTGGCGTACCAAAACACCGTCTTATGCCATTGCTATGGATGGAATGATTGTCGAGAATGGTTTCGATTTCATCCATTGTGTTATAGAGAAATCGGGTGTTGACAATGGTAGTCAGCCACTCTTCGTATCTTGGTTCTTCTTTTGTCATATTTTCCTAAAACTCTCGCTCGATGAGTTCTGTACACATTCGGGAGTTGTGGTAAGGACATTTCCAGAATCCGGCTTTGTCATCGACGGTGTTGAGAGATCCGTCCTTGCGACGACTCCAGTGCCATTCGCCGTTCTCGCGGTCGATGAGTTTGTCCTTGATGAACTGCCAGCAGTGGAGGGCTTTTTCAAGTGCGGATTCGTCGCCAAAATACTGGTAGATATTGATGAAGCCGACTACGGTCTCTGCCTGTACCCACCAGTGAAGATCGGCATCGGCTGTGCCTTTCGTGAGGTTTGCCTCGTGAATCATTGAGCCGTCGGGATTGAGTCCTTTCTCTGATGCCTGTGCCACCATCTGTACGATTGGTTCTACCTTTGCCAGAACCTCCTTGTCGCCAAGGACAAGAGCTGCCTCATGCATCAGCCATGAGCACTCTATGTCGTGGCCGTAGCTCTCGAGCTGACCTGCGCCGCGTGTCCAATCGTTCTCGAAGAAGAGGTCGAGATGGTGTGTCTCTGGATTGAGGATTCTGTCGGTGAAGATGAAAATGAGATTGCGCAGGGCTTTTTCCAATCGCTCGTCCTTCCAGATGCGGTAGAGATTTGCGTAAGGCTCTATGATGTGGAGGTGAGTGTTCTGCGACTTTGGGTAGTTCTCGTCCAGTTCGGAGAGTCGCATATCCTCTATAGGCTGCCATTCGCGTGTGCAAGCCTCGATGTAGCCGTTGTATTCCTTGTCGAAAGAGTGCTCCTCGATTACGCAGAAGAGTTCCTTTGCTGTGTCTAAAGCTTCTGCAGCCGATTGCTCAAGCTGGAGTTCTGCATAAAGGGTGCTGTCGGCTGTCTTTGCCTCTTCAGCGGCGCGGACATATTCCGACATGCCGTAGATGGTGAAGCCGATGGCGTAGAACTGCTTCTTTGTGTCAACGGGATTGCCGTGGCAGTCAAGTTCCCAGAAGGTGCCGCCGTATTCCTTGTCTATGAAGTAACGAAGGATATAATCCTTGGCGCGTGTTGCTGCCTTGAGGTATTCTGGATTTCTGGTTACGCGATATGCGGCTGAGAATGCCCAGAGAATGCGGGCATTGAGGATTCCGCCTTTGTTTGCTTCCTTCACGAGAACGCCTTCGCCAGTCATCTGACCATAGAAACCGCCGTTCTCCTGGTCCTGCATCTTGAGCCAGAAGGAGAGTATGTTGTTGTCGAGGCAGTCACGAACTTCCTGCTTGAGGTTGATTATAGTTTTATTCATTGTAAATATTATCCTTAAGAATTTTCCATTTGTAGATATCTTGACCGCTTAGTGGTAATTACTCCCCCCGTCCTGTAAGGTAGGGGCAGGGGGGGAGGTCTAGAACTGCCTTCCCTGTCTTGCTGTTAGTTCTATGGTGCGGATGCGGTCTTTGTAGAGGTTGTTTGCGTTGACCTTCTCTATGGAGAGTGCTGCGTCGGAATTGCCTTCCCAGCGGCGGCAGAGGTATAGCTCGTCGTAGATGCGACCAATCTTGTATCTGCGCGAGATGGCAAGTCCGATTGCGTAGTCCTCGCCATAGCTTGTATTAGGGAACTGCAACTTGCGGACAATAGGAGTGAAGAATGCGCGTGGCGCTCCAAGTCCGTTTATGCGCAGGGCGTTGTTAGGACCGTTCTCCTCAGTCCATTCGCTGTGGGAGATGAGTCCTGGTGGGAGTGTCTCAAGGGCGAAGTTGCACATGCGGTAGCTGCCGATGACCATGGCGCATTTCTGGCGATAGAACTCATCGACAATCTTCTGCAAGGTGAGTGGGGTGGAGTAGAGGTCGTCGCTGTCAAGCTGTACGGCAAAGCGTCCGCAGTAAGGCGAGTTGATTGCTTCGTTCCAGCAACCGCCAATGCCGAGGCCTTCTGCATCGGGAATGAGGTGGATGAGCTTAGGCTGCTTCTGTGCATTTGGCAGACCGGCTGTTGACTGTGCTGCAACGAGTTCTTCGAGAATGCTGCCAGTCTTGTCCGTGCTGTAGTTGTCTATAACGATGATGTTGTACGGGAAGTTCGTCTGCTGGTTGAGCGCGCTATTTACGGCATCGGCAATTGTCTTCTCGCGGTTATATACCGGAATGATGACAGATGCTTCTACAGGGAACTGCTCTGCCTGGAAGTCTGGCGAGCGATAGACATAGGTGTTAACCTGACCGTTTATCTTCTTGATATGCTCCGTAGCCACCTCCTCCATCTCTATCTGCACGTCTCGGTTGGCTGGGTTCACATAGTCAAACTGCTTTTCGCCGCTCTTTCTCGCATCGGTCTCGTCTTCTGTGTAGAGGAACTCGTTGAGATGGAAAATCTCGCCACGGCGTGAGAGGAAGAGGCGGAAGTCGTAGAAGCTGGCAAACTTATACTGGGCTGGATCGCGCAGCAGGTAGAGCTTCAGGAAGTCGGCGCGCAGCAGAATGCAGGAACCGAAGTCGAAGTCGTCTCGTATGCTGCCTTTCTGGTAGTCTATCGTTGGGTGCTTTATCACGGTGCCGTCCTGCTTCTTCTCGTAGTAGTCAGAATAGAGCATAAGGCATTGCGTCTCGTCGGCAACGCGAATCATTCTCTCTATGGCTCCCTTGCCCATGATGATAGGCGTTTCCTTCAGTGTGAGTATCAGATAGTCGGCTGTGGCATTAGCTGTGATGTTGCTGATGTCGTCGTAGGAAAGCAGCTTTGAGGCTGCATTGTAAACACTATATTTCATACGGTTAGAAAACTGGATTGTTCTTTTGGAAAATTGTTGGTTGAACGTGGTAAAAAATACCTTAATTCTCGTGCAAATATATGAAATAAGTATGTTTTACGCAAGAAAATTGACCATTTTTGCATAAAAATCATGAATCATGCTTGATAAATCAAAAATGTTTCGTACCTTTGCAGCCGATTTTTAGAAATCTGTGAACGAAATTATTATTTACATTAAATACATCAAACAAAAATGAAACAAGGAATCCATCCAGAAAACTATCGTCCCGTCGTGTTCAAGGACATGTCTAACGGCGATATGTTCCTTACAAAATCTACTTGCAAGACAAACGACACAGTAGAGTTTGAAGGCGAGACTTATCCAGTTGTTAAGGTCGAAATCTCAAGCACATCTCACCCATTCTACACAGGTAAGAGCAAGCTTGTCGATACTGCAGGTCGCGTTGACAAGTTCATGTCACGCTACGGTAAGGCTCGTAAATAATAACATATACGATAGCTTTCAGGGACGAATTACAAGTCCCACTCGAAAAAACAATGCGTCAAAACGGTAGTTGCATATGCCGATTTGACGCATTTTTCTTTGCGGGTTATGGAGGTGCGCTGCCCTCAGCGCACCAAGGGCGAATCTATTTTTTGCTGAACAAGATTGGGGTTCCTTTTTCGAAGGTCTCGAACATGCCGGCTATCTCTTCTGGTTCACCTTCGGCATGAGTGTCAAGATACAGGTCTGGCGTATCGCCTCGGATGCTGTAAATGTTTACGAATCTGTGACCTGCAACCATGAGTTTGTTGTCGGCTGAGAGCGATACTGGGTAGAGAGTGCCTTGCGAGCGGATGGAACCAAGACTGACGATTTTCCCCTTTGCGTCGAGCGTGAAGATAGAGGTGGCAATGGCTTCCAGGTTTGAATTTTCATTGTTTCCGAAAGTCTCTTGCGAAACAAGCAGCACCTGTTGATTGCCAACTTTTACGAAAGCGAAAGCTGCGGACTCGCTGAAATTGTTTACGAACGATTGCAGAGCGTCTTGTTTCTGCTGTGCTACCGTAGTAGAATCAGAATTCAAGTTAGCTGCATTGATTTGAGAACATGGTGCCATTGTGCATAAAAGTATGGCGAGAGAGAATAATTGCTTTTTCATTCGAAAATATTTGTTTGCGAGACTATCTAAAAACAGCCTCATTGTTAGTAATTCGTGAGTTATGACAAAAGAAAGAATAGCGGACTTCGGAGTGAGGTTCGCGGCTATGGTCATTAGGTATTCTATGGTTTT
>JAZLKJ010000134.1:0-3809 GCA_045597565.1 Prevotella sp.
CATTCGTATGCACCAATGCCCGACGATGCGCAGATGATGCATAACGTCTATTACCCAAGTGCTTGACGGCTGCTTGGGTGGATGTGAACCCATGTCGAACTTTTCATAGAACTCAGGGTAGTCATTATAATAGATGTACTCATTGATAATGTATTCACGGAAGTCAAGATAGTCTTCGGGACGGATGGTTTCACAATAGAGAGTAAAACCTTCCTTCCCTTCTATCTCTCGCTTAAACGCTTCGTAGCGTTGAAGTTTCTTTATGGTTGGCTTATAGGCAAGCACAGATCCCTTGCTCATCGGATGTTCAGCAAGGTATTGTTCCATGCGAGATATTACCGTCGTCAGTCCTGTGTTATCATTTGATACAGGATTGATACAACTGTCAATGACAGACTTTGCCCATGACACATCAGAGGTTTCTGTATTAAACGATTCGTTTAGAGCATCAATGATGGACTTGACCAAAGTCTTAATCCTCTTCTGCTCTTCTGACGGAATAACTTTTGTCCTGCGATAAGACAGAATATCATTATCCCAAAACTCTGCCATCACTTCAATATCTGAGCGCACTTTAATATCAACACCCTTGTCTCGAAGTCGGAAGCAGAGATAAGCTTTCTGGGGAGCATCCTTGTCCTTGGACTTTATGTCCTTTGTGGTGATTGTTATCTTCATAGTTTCCCGAGTTTTTGTTTTCGGGTGCAAAGATAATTATTTTCCCGCAGATGTTCCCACTTATCCCTAATAAACTTTGATTCCTTTAAATCTTTTTATGATTTGGCATTTGCATATATTTGACTTATTTGCAGTTGTTTACCTTTCTTTCATTAGAAATTTATCAAATCTTATAAAATCGATTAAAGTGTAGTTAGGTTCCACGTTTTTTATTATGTGGTAAAGTCTAATAGCAAGAGTCACAACAGCCTGAACTTGGGTATCATAAGGCAAAAACAAGACCAACTGACATGAATGCTGTAAAGTTTTTGCTGGCCATAGTTTTGGCTTCATTTACCGTGGGAGTCTCTGCACAGACCACTAAAGAAATTGCTAAGGAACGCAGAGAGATTCGCAAACTCTCCAAGGCAGAGCTCAACGAAAAGGCATCCAAGGATGCGCGCAAGGAAGCAAAGCGCCTCAAGAAGGATGGGTGGCAAGCTGCACCTGGTGCTCTCCCTATGGAGAAGCAACTGGACAAGTCGTACCTCATGCAGCAGGAGTACGATGACGATTTATTCCCCAAATACCTGATGGGCGAGGCCATGAGCATCGGCGAGAACTATGATGCTGCCAAGATGCAAGCACTTGAACTTGCCAAGCAGAACCTTGCAGGTCAGATACAGACAGAGGTAACTGCACTCATCGAGAACACAGTAGCCAACAAGCAGTTACAGCCCGAAGAGGCTGCAAGTGTAGTGCAGAGCATTAGTGCTGGCAAGAACCTCATCTCGCAGAACATAGGTCGCGTAATTACAGTCGTAGAAGTATATCGCTCGGTAAACAACAAGAACAAAGAGGTTCTCGTCAGAATAGCCTATAATGCAGAAATGGCAAAGGCTGCTGCCAAACAGGCCGTGCGCGAGGAACTGGAGAAGAAGGGAGAAGACCTTCATGGCAAACTTGACAAACTGCTGGGTTGGTAATCCTTAGTGGTTTATGCGTTTATCCGTAGCTTTCATATTACTACTTCTGCTTCCTTCCGCCCTCTTTGCACAAAAACTGAAGACGGTGGAGGGAAGTTACCTCTATCGTGCCCCAGAGAATGTCACGGTAGAGCAAGCTAAACGTACTGCTTTGGAGCGTGCCCAGCTTGATGCGTTGGCTACGGCTTTCGGTACTCACATCTCGCAACAGAACTCCACACTTATTCAAAACGGAAATGGCAAGAGCGACGTTAGCTTCATCGGAATGTCATCGAGTGATGTCAAGGGCGAATGGATTGAGACTATTGGCGAGCCCAAGTTCAACGTCAGCTACGAGCAAAATATGCTCGTTGTTTCATGCCAAGTGCGTGGTCGTGCCCGCGAGATAACTTCTGCACCCATCGACCTCAAAGTCAAGATTCTATGCAACGGAACAGAAGATAAGTTTGAGAGCGACCAGTTCCGCAATGGCGATGACCTCTACCTGTCGTTCCAAAGCCCTGTAGATGGATTCCTTGCTGTTTATCTTCTTGATGAGGATGGCAACGCTTTCTGCCTTTTACCCTATCGCAACCAGACGGACGGAATACAGCACATCAAGGCAAATAATCCTTATCTGTTCTTTTCTGCCAAAGATGCTCCACTGGCAGAGCGCCACATTGTGGATGAATACACCATGACTTGTGAACGCTCTCAAGAGACAAACCAGATCTGCGTACTCTTCTCACCCAACCCATTCGTAAAGGCAAACGATAACGAGCGTGGTGAATTAGTACCCAGAGAACTTGACAGAGAGGCTTTTCAGAAATGGATGGCAAAGATGAGAAGAAACGATTCTGAAATGGTCTTTTGGAAAGAATTAATAGCAATCAACCAATAGCATCTGTCTTTTTGGATTGATACGAATCATCCAACATCTACCTAAAAGGATTTAGAAGGAAATTTTGTTGTTAAGTTTTAATTTAACGAAATGTCGATGAAGAAAATTTTGATTACATTTTTATGTGTACTAAGCACAATACTCTCCTTTGCGCAGAATGTTTCAAATGTCAAGTTCTCACAAGAAGGGCAGAACGCGCGTATAACATACTCTTTGGATGCCAAAGCTAATGTGAGCGTGTCTGTAAGTACTGATGGCGGCAAGACTTTTTCGGGAGCTCTAAAACAGGTTACGGGTGATGTGGGTAACAATATTTCTCCTGGTAGAAAGAGTATCGTGTGGGACGTGCTGTCAGAATATGACAAGCTTGTGGGTGAGAACATCTGCTTCCGGGTTTCTGCAGGAGCTAATCAAGCAGGTAAGCGCAATTTTACCATAAAGGGTGTAACATTCAATATGGTCCGAGTTGACGGTGGCACATTCACCATGGGAGCAACTCCCGAACAACAGAGTCCTAATAATGACGAAAAGCCTACACATCGCGTCACTCTCAGCAGTTACTATATAGGTGAAACAGAGGTAACTCAGCAGTTATGGGAGACAGTTATGGGCATTAACCCAGCACATTTCAAAGGCGGTACTCATCCTGTAGAATACATTTCTTGGAATGACTGCCAGGAATTCATAAAAAAGTTGAATTCACTTACAGGGATGGATTTCCGTTTGCCAACTGAAGCCGAATGGGAATTTGCAGCCCGTGGTGGCAACAAGAGCAAGGGACACCAGTATAGCGGAAGTAACAACCTGAATGAGGTTGCATGGAACAGAAATAACAGCGGTAATGAAACTCATCCTGTAGCAACGAAGGTTCCTAACGAACTTGGCATCTACGACATGAGTGGCAACGTATGGGAATGGTGTCAGGATTGGTATCAAAGTAATTACAGCACCCTTGCCCAAACGAATCCTGTCGGACCTGCGAGTGGGTCTTACCGTGTGAGTCGCGGTGGTAGTTGGTACCTCAATGCGAGTCGCTGCCGTGTAGCTTCTCGCTACAACTACACGCCAGGCAATCGCTACGACTACCTTGGTCTCCGCTTAGCCCTCTCCGAGTAACAACTTTTGCTTCAAAAAAAGTTTCTAAGCTTAGTAATGATTAAAAAATAACTTCCTAAAGTTTCTCATACCTATGAGCACTTAATAAGATAGTTCCACTTAGGCAGTGAGTCATCAAAAACGATTCTCCTGCTCTTTTCCGATTCGTAGGATTCCATAATGGGTCTTTT
>JAZLKJ010000135.1:0-3640 GCA_045597565.1 Prevotella sp.
GGCGAGAATGTGGACAGGAGCTACGCAAGCCATTCAGGAGAAACTGCCTAACGTAGCCTTCATCCGAACAAATATTGAGCTTATTGAGCGCTTCTTCACGCAAGGAGAAGTGAGCGAGATTTGGGTTACTTTCGCCGACCCTCAGATGAAGAAGGTCAACAAGCGACTCACTTGTACAATGTTCCTTGAGCGTTACCGTAAGATACTGAAGGACAACGGACTTGTTCATCTCAAGACCGACTCCAATTTTCTCTTCACTTATACGGAATACATGGCTGAGCATAACCACCTGAACGTGCTTACCAGTACCCGTAACCTCTATGAGGATTGCAAAAAGGAAGAATCGGGTGACAGTAGGGCGAGGATTTCCGAGCCGCTCATGAGCAAAGATGCTGAGCCGCTTAACCGTCTCTCCCTCGCCGCTTCCATCCAGACCTACTACGAATCCATGTGGATAGACCGCGGATTGGACATCAAGTACATGGTATTTGAGCTCCCACAGGAAGGCACTCTTACCGAAAGCGAACGCGAGATTCCGCTCGACGAATACCGCTCTTACCAGCGCGACAAGCGCTCTCCAAAGGATACGGCGATATAAAAGAACGATAATTTGCAAATCACTAAGATGAACAACAGACAAGACCAACTTGCTGCCCTGAACCGTCTGCTCGATGTGCTTGATCGCCTTCGCGCAGAGTGCCCATGGGACAAGAAGCAAACATACCAATCTCTTCGTCCTAACACGATAGAAGAAACCTTCGAACTCTGCGACGCGCTGATGAAGGAAGACGAGAAGAATATCTGCAAGGAGCTTGGAGATGTTCTCATGCACGTCATGTTCTACTCAAAAATCGGCTCCGAAACAGAAGATTTCGATATTGCAGACGTGGCAAACCAGCAGGCAGACAAGCTCATCTTCCGTCATCCTCATATCTATGGCGAGGTAAAGGCAGATACTGCTGACGATGTCCTCAAGACTTGGGAAAAGATCAAACTTAAGGAAAAGGACGGAAATAAGACTGTTCTTGCCGGTGTTCCGACTTCCCTACCCTCTCTCATCAAGGCTTATCGCATTCAAGACAAGACGAGAAACGTAGGTTTTGACTGGGAAGACCGCAAGGATGTGTGGAAGAAAGTGCATGAGGAAATCGACGAACTGCAGGCAGAACTTGAACGAATAGACGCAGCTGCTGCCAACGGGAATGATGCGGAGAAAAAAGCTGCAAAGGCAGATGCAGAAAAGGAATTCGGCGATGTTCTCTTCTCCATGATTAATGCTGCACGTCTCTACAAACTCAATCCAGACAACGCTCTTGAATCAACAAACCAGAAGTTTATTAAACGCTTCAACTACATTGAACAAAAAGCCTCAGAATCAGGTCGTTCCATAGCTGACCTCACTTTGGCAGAAATGGACAGATACTGGGAAGAAGCAAAGACTCTTCCCTAGGTTAGGTTTTGTTATTTGGGTGACAGTTATCATATCACTACACTAAACTGACACTTTGTAAACTTTAAAGATGATATAACTCATATTTTGTGCGCGCAAACAGCATTTTTACTAACACTTTGCAACTAAATACACAAAAAAGGTTTACCTTTGCACATGAAAATCTTCAAAAACTAAACAAACACGAAGTATATGGAAATCAAAGAACTCGACAGCGTTGTAGTACGCTTTTCAGGTGACTCTGGCGACGGCATGCAGCTCGCCGGAAACATCTTCTCTACCGTTTCCGCTACTATTGGTAACGGCATTTCTACTTTCCCTGACTATCCGGCTGACATCCGGGCTCCGCAGGGTTCGCTCACTGGTGTATCAGGCTTCCAGGTTCACATTGGTGCCGGTGCTGTTTACACTCCTGGCGATAAGTGCGACGTGCTCGTTGCCATGAACGCTGCTGCGCTCAAGACTCAATATAAGTACGCTAAGAAGGGTGCTACTATCATCATCGACACTGACTCTTTCGGTCCTAAGGACCTCCAGAAGGCTGAGTTTAAGACTGAGGACTACCTCGGCGAGATGAACATTGACCCTGACTGCGTTATCCAGTGCCCACTCACTCAGATGGTAAAGGATTGCCTCGCTGAGTCAGGCATGGACAATAAGGCTATCATGAAGTGCCGTAACATGTTCGCTCTCGGACTCGTCTGCTGGCTCTTCAACCGTGACCTTGAACTCGTAAACAATTTCCTCCGCGAGAAGTTCGCTAAGAAGCCTGCCATCGCAGAGAACAATATCAAGGTGGTACAGGCAGGTTTCGACTACGGCCACAACGTACACGCATCCGTTCCAAACACTTACCGCATCGAAACTAAGAACAAGGTGCCAGGACGCTATATGGACATCACTGGTAACAAAGCTACAGCCTACGGTCTTATCGCTGCTGCTGAGAAGGCTGGCTTGAAGCTCTACCTCGGTTCTTACCCTATCACTCCTGCAACAGACGTTCTCCACGAACTCTCTAAGCATAAGTCTCTCGGCGTGACAACTGTTCAGTGTGAAGACGAAATCGCTGGTTGCGCATCTTCTCTTGGTGCTTCTTTCGCAGGTGCTCTCGCCGTAACTTCTACATCAGGTCCTGGTATCTGCTTGAAGTCAGAGGCTATGAACCTCGCTGTTATCATGGAGCTCCCTCTCGTTGTTCTTGATGTTCAGCGCGGTGGTCCTGCAACAGGTCTTCCTACAAAGTCAGAGCAGACAGACCTTCTACAGGTGCTCTTCGGACGTAACGGTGAATCTCCAATGCCTGTTATGGCTGCCACTTCTCCAGTTGACTGCTTCGACGCAGCTTTCGAGGCTTCTAAGATGGCTCTCGAATACATGACTCCAGTGGTTCTCCTTACAGACGCTTACGTAGCAAACGGTTCTGGTGCATTCAAGCTCCCTGACCTTGCAGAATATCCTGCCATCAATCCTCCTTACGTTCCAGAGGAGATGAAGGGCAACTGGGCTCCTTACAACCGCAACGAGAAGGGCGTTCGCTATTGGGCAGTTCCTGGTCGTGAAGGCTTCACTCACATCCTCGGTGGTCTTGAGAAGGACAACAAGACAGGTGCCATCTCTACAAACCCTGAGAACCACGACCTTATGACTCGCCTCCGTCAGCAGAAGATTGACAACATTGAGGTGCCAGATCTCGTAGTAGAGGGTGATGTTGACGATGCAGAACTCCTCATCGTAGGCTTCGGCGGTACTTATGGTCACCTCCGTGCAGCAATGGACGAGATGCGTGCAGCAGGCAAGAAGGTTGCTCAGGCACACTTCAAGTACATCAACCCACTGCCAAAGAACACGGAAGAGGTGCTCAAGAAGTATCCAAAGGTGGTAGTAGCAGAGCAGAATATGGGACAGCTCGCCGGCTTCCTTCGCATGAAGATTGATGGCTTTGTTCCTGCTCAATACAACGAGGTTAAGGGACAGCCATTCGTGGTTGAGGAACTCGTGAAGGCGTTTAATGAGGTTATTAACAAATAAATAGAAAGGACACACAAAAATGGCATATACAGCAAACGATTATAAAAAAGGACAGCCACGTTGGTGTCCTGGATGCGGCGACCACTTCTTCCTCGCATCTCTTCATAAGGCAATGGCTGAGATCGGCGTTGCTCCACAGGATATAGCAGTAATCTCTGGTAT
>JAZLKJ010000136.1:0-4355 GCA_045597565.1 Prevotella sp.
TTACAGCGCTCGGCATCAGCAATATAGCTTCTCCTGGCGTCGTGCCACACTCTGTTATCTGGTCATTCTATATTGGCGCCGCAATATTTATACTTTGCCTTTTATACACAACAGCAAAGGTGAAGGAATGGAATCCAGAAGAATACGCTCAGTACAATCCAGTTTCCGACGCAAAGGAAGATAGCGCAAACACAATCACCCTGTTAAAGAATGCTCCAAAGGCTTTCTGGCAGGATGGTCTTGTGCAGTTCTCCCGCTGGGCAGCTTTCATGTATATGTGGAGCTATGTTAATGGCGCTGTTTCCGAAACTGTTTGGGGCACGACAGACGCTACGTCTGAGGCTTATCAGGAAGCAGGCAACTGGGTAGGCGTTCTCTATGCCGTACAGGCTATAGGCGCTGTTGTATGGGCAGCAATACTTCCGAACATCAAGAACACTAAGGTAGGCTATTCACTAAGTCTTATCATAGGAGGTCTTGGTTTCGCTCTCATCCCTATGTTCTCGGCAGAACTTTGCGGCGGTGTTGAAATCGCAAAATACGCGCAGTTCCTTCCTTTCGTAATGATAGGTTGCGGATGGGCAGCTATGCTCGCTATGCCTTTCACAATGGTTACAAACGCTCTTCAGGGTTACGGTCACATGGGACAATACCTTGGACTCTTCAACGGCACAATATGCCTTCCACAAATCGTGGCAGCTGTTGCAGGCGGTGGTATTCTCACGCTCGTCGGCTCTTCACAGCCAAACATGATGATTGTTGCTGGCGTACTCTTAATCTTAGGAGCAGTAGCTGTATTTGCAATTAAAGAAAAGAAACAAACCTTATAATCCTTAATAAACATCTCAAACAAAAATGGAATTATACTTCAATCTTGATTACAAAGTCTATAATGGCGAGAGCCTTGTCCTGAATTTTGAAGGAAAAGCATTGCAGATGGAAAGCTGCGATGGCTACCATTGGACATATCTCCACACAATCAATTCGCCTAAGACAGCACCTTATAAATACTTCTATACCGTTGAGAAAAAAGGTGTTATAGAGCGTAAGGAATGTGCAATGATTCCGCATTCAATAACTCTCAAGACTCGTTGCGAACGCTATAAAATCTACGACCGATGGTCACAGATACCAGAAGACAGTTATCTCTATAGCAGTGCCTTTACAGAGTGTATCACTCCCCACTCTTCAGTCCCTGTTGAAGAGAAGGAATACGGACAGATTGTACGCATAAAAGTCCGTGCACCACAGCTCCAGAAAGGTCAGCGTCTGGCTATTCTTGGAGACGAAACTTGCCTTGGAGAATGGAACATCTCGCTTGCAACTCCGATGAAGGAAACTGACATCAACGAATGGACCATCGAGATTGATGATACTAAGTTAAAGCGTCGCTATTTTGAATTCAAGTTTGTTGCATTCAACGACGATAACCAGCGCTCTTATTTCTGGGAGGATGGCAATAACCGTAGCATAACTCTTCCAGAGATGACTCGCGGAGAACTTGTCAGCTACGAGCTTGACCAGTCGTTCTTTGCCTTCAACAACCTTCGCGTAGCAGGTACTCTTGTGCCAGTTTTCTCTCTTCGCTCAAAGGACAGCTTCGGCGTTGGTGACTTCGGCGACCTGAAGAAGATGATTGACTGGGTATCTCTCACTGGTCAAAAGGTTCTTCAGATTCTCCCAATAAACGATTCCACAATCACCCACACTTGGACTGACTCTTATCCATATTCAAGCATCTCAATCTTCGCTCTTCACCCTCAATATGCTAATCTCAAGGCACTTCCAGAGATTAAGGATGAGGAAACTCGCAAACGCTTTGCCGCTCTTCAGGCAGAACTAAATGCTCTTCCTCAGATTGATTACGAGCGCGTGAACGACGCTAAGAACGAGTACCTTCATATAATATATGAACAGGAAGGTGTGAAAATGATGAAAACTTACAAGTTCAAGAAATTCTTTGAAGAGGAGAAGCATTGGCTCGTGCCTTACGCTCAGTATTCTACTCTCCGCGATAAGTTCGGAACAGCAGTTTATGCAGAATGGCCAGACCATAACCAATGGAATGAAGCTGAACGCGCCTCACTAAGCAACTCACGTACAAAGGCTTACAAGGAAGTTGCCTATTATTATTTCCTTCAGTTTGTTCTTCAGGAGCAGATGATGGAAGCTCACGATCATGCTCGTGCTAAGAGTGTTGTTCTCAAGGGTGACATTCCTATCGGCGTGAACCGTTTCGGCTGCGATGCATGGCAGGAACCTCGCTACTTCAACATGAACGGACAGGCAGGTGCTCCACCAGATGACTTTGCCGTTGACGGTCAGAACTGGGGCTTCCCTACTTACAACTGGGACGAGATGCTTAAGGACGACTGCCTCTGGTGGGTTCGCCGCTTCACGAATATGCAGAAATATTTTGATGCTTACCGCATAGACCACGTGCTCGGATTCTTCCGCATTTGGGAAATTCCTATGCCAGAAGCAAGCGGACTGAAGGGCCAGTTCTCCCCTGCCCTTCCTATGACAAAGGAAGAAATTGAGTCTTACGGCATGCCATTATATGAGGAGCTATTCCTTGAAGACCATAAGCAGAAGGAACTTTACCACCCTATGATTTCCGGTCATCTCACCGACTTCTATGAGGCTCTTCCTGACAATGAGAGACGTGCTTACTGGAACCTCCGCTGCGATTTCTTCTACAAGCGTCACAACCAGTTCTGGTATGATGAGGCTATGAAGAAGATGCCAAAGCTTATTGATGCCACTCGCATGCTTGTCTGCGCAGAAGACCTCGGCATGGTGCCTGACTGCGTGCCTTGGGTAATGAACGAACTAAAGATTCTCTCCCTTGAACTTCAGACAATGCCAAAAGATCCAAATGTTCGCTTCGGTCATCTTTCTCGCAATCCTTACCGTTCTGTCTGCACAATCTCAAGCCACGATATGGCAACAATGAGAATGTGGTGGGACGAGGATTACGACCGCACTCAGACTTACTACAACACTATGCTTCATCGCAACGACGAAGCTCCTCATCCACTTCCAGGTTGGCTTGCTAAGGACATGATTTATCGCCATCTTGCCTGCCCGAGCATGCTCTGCGTTCTCAGCATCCAAGACCTTCTTGCCATAAGCGAAAAGCTCCGTCTTGAGGATGCTAACGCCGAGCGCATCAATATCCCAGCAAATCCAAAGCACTACTGGTGCTACCGCATGCACCTGAACATTGAGGATCTCATTGCCGAGACTGACTATAACAACGAACTCAAATCAATGATTCAGGCAGCTGGAAGATAAAAAGCCCTCCCCCCCTCCCCCTAATGGGAGAGGAGTAATTACCCTATAAGTGCAAAAGCCTTAAACGGGATAGACCGAGTTCGGTTTATCCCCAAACTAAAAAACTAATGAAAAAAGCCCTATTTATATTTTCTCTGAGCCTTATCGTTCTTATCGGCAAGGCGCAGACTGTGACATCGCCAAACGGAAATGTCTCGCTAACATTCTCTTTGGACAACTCCCGTCCTACATACACGCTGTCTTACAAGGACAAGACTGTCTGCAAGCCTTCGCACCTTGGTCTAGAACTCGCAAAGGAAAAGCATGCCAGCAAGGATTTCCGTGAGACAGACCTCATGGACGGTTTTAAGATAACAAGCACCGAAACAAACACTTTCGACGAGACTTGGAAGCCGGTTTGGGGAGAATGGAAAGAGATTCGCAACCACTACAACGAGCTTCTCGTGAATCTCAATCAACCTTCTTCAGAGCGCAACATCGCCATCCGCTTCCGCGTCTTTGACGATGGCATGGGATTCCGCTACGAATTTCCAATGCAAGACTCACTCAGCTACTTCATCATAAAAGAGGAAAAGTCTGAGTTTGCTATGACTGGAGACCACACTGCCTATTGGATTCCTGGTGATTACGACACTCAGGAGTTTGAAACAGTCATCTCAAAGATGTCAGAAATACGCGGAAAGTTTGACGAAGCTTGGACAGACAACTCTTCTCGCACACAGTTCTCAAAGACTGGTGTGCAGACTTCTCTCCAGCTCAAGACTGACGACGGCCTATACATTAATATACATGAGGCGGCTTGCATCAACTATCCAACGATGCATCTCAACCTTGACGACAAGACAATGGTCTTCACATCTTGGCTCACACCTGACGCTACCGGCATGAAAGGTTTTGTTCAGACTCCTTTCAACACTCCTTGGCGTACGGTCATCGTCAGCGATGATGCTCGTGACATACTTACCTCAAACATCACGCTCAACCTAAACGAGCCTTGCGCCCTTGACGATACTTCATGGATTAAGCCTGTGAAATATTGCGGCGTTTGGTGGGAAATG
>JAZLKJ010000137.1:0-18739 GCA_045597565.1 Prevotella sp.
ACGTACTTTGCTGTACCGTTAAGATCCTGTGTAGCTATTTCTGCGTCCTGATATGTTTCCTGTGCCATTGCTCCCATGGAAGAGAGCAGAAGGGCTGCTGTCATTATCTTTTTCATAGTTGTATATTTGTTGTGAGTTTTCTTATTATTGTTTTAATTCTCCCATTTCAATTGAGAGGTTGAGAGTATTCAGAGAGACCATTAGTGTCTTCCGCCTGTACTTCTTACGCCGCTGCCAGAAGAATGACCTCCGCCACCACCTGAAAAGCCTCCGCCTCCACCTGAGAAGCTGCCAGAGCTTCTGCTTGGTGTGTAGCTTGGTGTGTAAGTCTGTGGGCTTGTAGTTGCTCTTGTAGTATTATATGTGCTGTTAGAGCGAGAGCTGTTGTTCCAACTGCGGGTGTTGCCCGATGTTCGGATGCCGCTTGAAGTTCCTGTTGGCCTGTTGTTCCATGAGCCGTGGTTGCTTGTGCCGGTGCGACTGATGTATGTGATTCCTCCGTGATGACCTCCTCCGTGTGGGAAATAGTAGCCGCCAGGATAGAAGGTGTTGTAATACAAAGGTCTATAACTACCGTACCATCCTGTATGGCCGTAGAACCAAGGATCATAATAACCGTAGTTCCATGAATAGTATAATGGGTATGGATAGTATCCGTAGTGGTAATAGTGATGACGGAATGGGCCGTAACCGTAGTACCAAGGATCAAACCAAGGATCATACCATGTGTTGTAATACCAAGGACGATAAATGCCAAATGTAAGCGCGTCGTCAAGTTCTTTGAAGCGTTCCATCATGCGAGTGAACTTGTAGTTCTCCCTTACATTATATAGACTGTCGCCATTCTCTTCCCAAACGAAGCGGTCGTCGCTTGTGTTGAGAGAATCGAACACGAGTGAGTCGCCTGGCTGGTAGCCATAGTGGCGGTTATAGAGATCAACATCCTCATGATAGATTAGTCTATAAACACGAGCCATTGCTTCCTCGTATGCGCGCTGCTCGGCTATTGCTTCTGCCTGTTTGCGTGCTTCCTTCTCCGCCTTCTTCTGGGCTTTTTCCTCAGTAGTAAGTTTCTTCGGAGTGAAGTACATATCGTCCTGTGCCATCATGTTTGTAACATTGGCTGTAAGGATGACGAGCAATGAAAGGACAAGTTTTTTCATAATGGTATGCTGTTTTGTGTTATTGTTATTAGTAGGGAAAAGCGTGTATAAGTTGCTTTTTCTGATGCAAAGTTAAAAGTTTTATCTTTGTTTGAAAGTGGGAAATCCCCACTATTGCAACGGAAAAACCCTATTTCTGCTTAATCCATGCGATTTTTATAGTCTTCATAGCCAAATTCGCGCAGAATTTCAAGGGTTCCATCACTATGTTTCATAGCAATTGCAGGATGGGAGATGCCGTTGAACATGTGGGTCTTCACAGTTGTGTAGTGAATCATGTCCTCGAAAATTATCTCTTCGCCTATCTGAAGCTTGTGGTCGAACTGCCAGGAACCGATGAAATCGCCTGAGAGGCAGCTGTTGCCGCCTAAGCGGTAGAGATGCTGCTTGCTAGGCTCGGCTTTCTCAATCGTTCTGCCCGAAGCGGTCGCTTCGGGAACTGTAGCAGAAGAACCTAAAGCTGGGCTGTCGGGAACTGGGGCGGCTTCTTCTGTTATGGATATAGCACCACGGACAGCCGGCTGATACGGCATTTCAAGGCAGTCGGGCATGTGGCAGGCAAAGCTTACGTTAAGAATGGCTGTCTTGATGCCGTGGTTCTCCACCATGTCTATAACCTTTGAAACGAGCGGTCCTGTCTGCCATGCAAAAGCGGAACCTGGCTCAAGAATTATGCGCAGGTTAGGATAACGTTCATGAAGACCGTTCAGGACTCTAATCAGATGCTCTGTGTCGTAGTCTTTGCGTGTCATAAGATGACCACCGCCGAGGTTTAGCCATTCAAGCTGTGGAAGCCATTTGCCAAACTTCTCCTCAAGATGGGCAAGGGTGCGTTCCAAAGTGTAGGAGTCATCCTCGCAATGGCAATGGCAATGGAAACCTTTTATGTTAAGGTTCTCTAGAATACTACTTTGAGATGAAGGGTAATTCCCCGCTTGTGATGAAATGTATTCTTTGAACTGGTCTGCTGTCAAGCCGAAGCGAGAACCGGGTGCGCAAGGGTTGTAGAGGGCGGTTTCTATCTCTGAGTATTCTGGATTTACGCGGATGCCGCAACTTATCTTGTGGTCAGCTTTGAGGGTTTCTGGGTAGAATCGCTCAAACTGCGAGAGGGAATTGAAGGTGATATGGCTTGAGTAACGCATGAATTCCGCGAAGTTTTCCTTAGAATAGGCGGGCGAATAGCTGTGAGCATAACTGCCGAACTCCTCGTAGGCAAGACGTGCTTCGTATGGTGAACTTGCCGTAGTATGGCTGATGTATTCGCGGAAGATAGAGAAAGTCTTCCAAAGTGCGAATGCTTTGAAGGCAAGTATTATCTCAACGTTGGCTCGAGTGGCAACATCTTTGATAAGGGCGAGATTCCTTCGGAGAAGGTCTTCCTCAATTATGTAGCATGGATTAGGAGAGATAGATTTATTTACCATTTACTATTTACCATTTACAAATAACCAATTGCGTTTAGTCGATAAATCTTTTTGCGAGTGCGCCGAATTCTTCTATTCTTCTGTCGCGGAGGAAAGGCCACCAGCGACGAACATTCTCAGAGCGCTTCATATCTACATCTACTATAACCACTTCCTCGTCGGTTCCTGCGTCGTAGAGCATCTCGCCTTGCGGACCTGCCACGAAGGAATGTCCCCAGAACTGAATGCCGTTTGTCTGACCAGTAGGATCTTTCTCATGTCCACAACGGTTTACGGCTATCACGGGAAGACCGTTGGCTACGGCATGACCACGCTGAACGGTCTGCCAAGCTGTCAGTTGGCGCAGTTTCTCTTCGTCGGTATCCGTGCTTTCCCATCCGATGGCGGTAGGGTAGATAAGCAGTTCTGCGCCTTGCAGAGCCATGAGTCGGGCTCCTTCTGGATACCATTGGTCCCAACAAACCTGCACGCCGAGAACGCCTACGGAAGTCTTGATAGGATGGAAACCAAGGTCGCCAGGAGTAAAGTAGAACTTTTCGTAGTAAGCTGGGTCGTCTGGAATATGCATCTTGCGATACTTTCCCGCTATTGTTCCATCTTTCTCAAAAACAACGGCAGTATTGTGGTAGAGGCCGGATGCGCGGCGTTCGAAGAGCGAAGTTACGAGTACGATTCCGAGTTCCTTAGCGAGAGCACCGAAGTATTCTGTAGAAGGTCCGGGTATTGGTTCTGCGAGGTTGCATAGGTCCACATTCTCCGTCTGGCAGAAGTAGAGCGAGTTGTGTAGTTCCTGTAGCACTACGAGTTCAGCTCCATTTGTGGCAGCTTCCCTAACGGCTATGTCAATGCGTGAGATATTGTTGTTCTTGTCAGCTGTTTTTTGTTGCTGGATAATGCCTATTTTCATGTATGCGTATAATGCAAATTTGTGATACAAAAAAATGTAAAGTGTAATTTGGTATTTATTTGTCCCAAGGATATCGTACATTCCACTCCTTACGCAACTCGTCCATTTGACGCATTATACGAATTGTTTCCTCATGTGGCATGTCGCTGCATTCTATTTTGCCGGAACGTATAGCTTCTATAGAAGCATAGACCTGATACTCATATCCTGTAATCTGCTTTGGACATCTTACATTCTTAATCACTTGATAGTCATTATCCACGATGGTCATGCTCTGTGGATTGTTGATATTCTCAACAATTATATGACCTTTTTCTCCAGATATGATGCCTTGGCGGTCGCTTTTTACAAAATTGGAAGAAGTCAAAACTGCCATCCTTTCGCCGGAATAGTGTAGTGTAATATTGTTCTGACTATCAACTCTGGTATTTGTCATCATGCAAGAAGAAACTGTTCGTTCTATGTCTGTCCCGAATACCATAGCCGCGAAATTTAGTGTATAGACACCAATGTCAAGCAAGGCACCCCCTGCAAGTTCTGGTAAATACATACGTGGCTTTTCTATGTTGGGATAGCATAAGTTGGCAGTCAGAAGTTTAGGAGAACCAATAATGCCGCTTGTTACAGTCTCACATATAGTTTTAGAAAGTGGCATGTAACGTGTCCAAATAGCCTCGGTAACGAAGATGTTCTCTTTGTGGGCACGTTCTACAATCTCTTCAGTCTGCCATGCAGTAGCTGTGAATGCCTTCTCGCACAGAACAGGTTTTCTATAATCAAAGCAGAGCATGACATTATCATAATGATGAGAATGAGGGGTTGCTACATATACCAGCTGTACATTATCATCCTTAACAAGTTCTGCGTAAGAACCGTATGCTTTAGTCACCCCATGAAGCTTTTGAAACTTTATTGCAGTCTCAATGTTTCGTGAAGCTACAGCATAAAGTTCTACATCCTTCATAACATTTACTGTCTTTGCCATTTGATCGGCAATCCATCCAGTACCGATAATACCAAGTTTAAATTTTTCCATTATAGTTTAAATTTGCGTGCAAAGTTAATTATTCTTTTTTTAAAATGAAAGAAATCATACATTATTTTATCAAAATCTATGTCATATTTGTATATTGTATGTTGCAAAATAGCCGCAAATGCTTTATAATTTCAAATAATTCTTTGTGTTTTGTCTTGTTTTGGCAAAAAAAGTGTAACTTTGCGCAATAATAGTAACAATTTAATTATATAAAGATTATTATAAAAATGGTAAAAAGTGCACTTCAGCAGGCCCGTGCGGCTTATGCTCCAAAATTGCCAATTGCCCTTCAAGGTCCTGTAAAGGCTGTTGAGGGTGAGGCTACTCAGTCAGTAGGTAATCAGGAAGAAATCAAGGCTCTCTTCCCTAATACTTATGGTATGCCAGTTATCACATTCGAGGCTGGCGAAAAGGTAGAACTTCCTGCTTTCAACGTAGGTATCATCCTTTCTGGTGGTCAGGCTCCTGGTGGTCACAACGTAATCTCAGGTCTCTTTGATGGTGTTAAGTCTCTCAACTCAGAGAACAAGCTTTATGGCTTCATCCTTGGTCCTGGCGGTCTCGTTGACCATAACTACATGGAGATTACTCCTGAACTCATGGACGAATATCGCAACACTGGTGGTTTCGACATCATTGGTTCTGGTCGTACAAAGCTTGAGAAGGAAGAGCAGTTTGAAAAGGGTATCGAGATTCTTCGCGAACTCGGCATCAAGGCTCTCGTAATCATCGGTGGTGACGACTCTAACACTAATGCTTGTGTTCTCGCTGAGTACTATGCAGCAAAGAATTACGGCGTTCAGGTTATCGGTTGTCCTAAGACTATCGACGGTGACCTCAAGAACGAGCAGATTGAGACTTCATTCGGTTTCGACACTGCTTGCAAGACTTACTCAGAACTTATAGGTAACATCCAGCGCGACTGTAACTCAGCTCGCAAGTACTGGCACTTTATCAAGCTCATGGGTCGTTCAGCATCTCACATCGCTCTCGAGTGTGCTCTCCAGTGCCAGCCAAACATCTGCCTCGTTTCTGAGGAAGTAGAGGCTAAGGCTATGTCACTTGACGACGTAGTAACATACATCGCTGAGGCTGTTGCAGCTCGTGCTGCAGTAGGAAATAACTTCGGTACAGTTCTCATCCCAGAGGGTATCATCGAATTCATCCCTGCAATCAAGAAACTTATCGCAGAGCTCAATGAAGTTCTCGTTGATCCTGCAACTGGCGAAATGCGTGAGTTCCCATCAAAGGACGAGCAGGTTGCATACGTAAAGAGCCACATCGCAGCAGAGAACCTCGCTGTTCTTGAGTCTCTTCCAAAGGATGTAGAGCGTCAGCTCTGTCTTGACCGTGACCCACACGGTAACGTTCAGGTTTCTCTCATCGAGACAGAAAAGCTTCTCTCTGCTATGGTTGCTACTAAGCTTGAGGCTTGGAAGGCAGAAGGCAAGTATGTAGGTAAGTTCGGTACACAGCACCACTTCTTCGGTTACGAAGGTCGTTGCGCTGCTCCTTCTAACTATGACGCAGACTACTGCTACTCACTCGGTTACAACGCTTCTCGTCTCATCGCTAACGGTAAGACTGGTTACATGTCAGTAATCAAGAACACTACTGCTCCTGCAGCAGAATGGATTGCTGGTGGTGTGCCTATCACTATGATGATGAACATCGAGCGTCGTAACGGTCAGAACAAACCTGTTATTCGCAAGGCTCTTGTTGAACTCGATGGTGCACCATTCAAGTTCTTCGCTGCTCACCGTGAGGAATGGGCTAAGCAGACAGCTTACGTATATCCTGGTCCTATCCAGTATTGGGGACCAACAGAAGTTTGCGACCAGTGTACAAAGACGCTCGCTCTTGAGCAGGCTAAGTAAAAAAATGTTTTATGGGTTTAAGTTTAAAGGTTAATTAACAAGCAACCAATAAACCAATAACATAAACTTTAAAATAAAGTAGGGCGAGGATTTCCGAGCCGCCCATTCATACTACGGCTCAGTAAACTTCGCCCTACATTCTTTAATATAAATAACTCGTGTCACACAAGAAAAGACATAAAAAGAAATTTAGAAACTCTCGCTCGTGGTTGGGAGTTAAAGGTGGGCTTATTATAACAACCGTAATAGCTCTTTATGTTTGGGCATTCTATGCCTTTTTTGTGAGTCCTACTGGTTTTCGCTGGCGTGCTATTTTTGGCGACCCAAAATATCCAAATGGATACGAGATTCGCGGTATCGACATTAGTCGTTATCAAGGAGAGATAAATTGGCGAAAGTTACAGTTTGCGAGAATAGACAATTGCCCTCTCCGTTTTGTACTTATTAAATCTACAGAAGGTGCTTCCCGTATTGATCCTTATTTCAATAAAAACTTCTACAATGCAAGAGAGTTTGGCTTCAAGCGCGGAGCATACCATTTCTGGTCAAACACTTCTTCAGCCAAATCGCAAGCTAATTTCTTCATAAAAAACACGGAGCTTGCCAAAGGTGATTTGCCGCCAGTCCTTGATGTAGAGAAACTTCCGAAAAACAAGGATGTTGAGAGCTTCCAGCGAGATTTGCTGACGTGGCTTCATGCGGTTGAGGATAGATTTCACTGTAAACCTATCATCTACACTTACTATAAGTTTAAGCAAGAATATCTGAATACACCAGTTTTCGACCAATATCCTCTATGGATTGCGCATTATTATACAGAGGAAATGCAATACGAAGGAGAATGGAAATTTTGGCAACACACAGATATGGGGCGTTTGCCTGGTATAAATGGCTACGTTGACTTCAATGTTTACAACGGAAGCTTCTATGACTTGGAACGTCTTTGTATCAAGTAGTTACAGTATGTGACTCACTTGCTTTGAGTTCAACTTTCTTAACGAACTTTCCGCGAACGTAGATATCAAGTGTTATGTCTGACTTAGACTCTATTGTCGCATTCAAGCCTTCTTTGTCATCCCAATCCAGATTTCTTATCGTTATCCCTCCACGAACAGGTGCACCTTTGAGTTCCCCCTTTATCCAATGGCGTGGTGCAGCAGGGAGAATGTTTACATAACAACGGTTAGATTCAGGAGAGTAATATGACTGAACGAGCATTTTGGTTATGATAGGTACTATTTCCTTATTGCTATAATCCGTCCAGTAAGGTTTTGAATCATATATTAGATTGTATGCAGTATCACCATCACCAAGGGCTGCAGATGAGAGTGATAATTGGACAAAGCCTGCGTCAAGTCCATTGATATTCTTTTTCTTGCGATAGTCGATACACGTTTTTATAGTTGTACGGCAAGCTTCACGAATGTCATAATTACGATATATGATTGGGTCATTCCGATAGAAAAGACCAAGTAATTGTGGAACATCCGGAAGTTCTCTGTTATTTTGCTTTTCACCAAAAAGGTTTTGACAGAACTCTTCATTGCGATCAATCTGATACGGTGGAAGAAGTGAGATAATCTTTTCACATTGTGGTATGAGTTCTTGGTAGAATGACATCTTTTCATCCATCTTATTGGAAAGGATGTTACATGTAGAGATGAGATCGCGATAGAAGAATATGTGAGCTGTTACTTCAATTGTTGGATTATCCTTGGAAATAATGTATCTGCCAAAACTATCCTTGCTTTTTAAGGTTTTCTCTATTTCTTCATGCACTTTTATCATGCTTGGAAATACCTTGTTCTCAAGAAATTCAGAGTCAAGAGTATATAGGTAATAGTCATAAAGAAACGATGCTTGAATCTCAGATTTTACCAATTGGCTAAGTTTAGGAAGAGCAGAGAAATTATTGGTTTCTATAGTTTGTGTATTACCAGAACAAAGTCCTTTGTAGAACATCTTGTTGTACATCTCTGAAATACTTTTGTCTACTTCGCTGCCTGTGTTTAGAGTAAACGAGATGGATTTGCTCGTTTCCTTGTGAATTTCATAGTGGCGTTGAAAGAGAGTTTCATAGATACGGCTTGGAAGCTGTTTGTTATTCTTTTCTGTAACGTTAATTTCGCATCCTGATAGTAAATTGCTGATTCTTCCAGAAAGTTCTTCTTTGTGTGAATCAACCAATGTCGTAAGAGTTTTTGAGGCAATAATAATGACAACTTTATCGGCATTCTTCAACTTTATCTCCTCACCAGAGAATGTTATCTTGTTATTGCTTGAATAAACTTTGAGGAGAGCTTCATTGCCTACAACCTGAGTGTCTCCAATGGTTATTGGCTTTGATAAAGAGTTTTGGATTGTAAGACAGTTGTCAACATCCTTTATGTGCGTTTTCACTTGTACAGTATTTTTCTGTTCTTTATGTGTTGGAGCAGACGCTTTCAATGTGAAATTAATAGAGCCTTTAACAGAATTTAGGTAAATTACCGCAACATCATCTTTTCGAGAGACGAATGTATGCTGGGTAAACTCTCCAGATTCAGTTATATACTGTTCAACAATCTCCCCTCTATTCATATCTTCAAAACGACTTTTCATTATGGAATTTGATACGTTCAGATTGAAAATGTTATAGATTCTCTTGAACGAGAAAGTTAATTGGTCGTTCGTGTTTTTAGCAGAAGTTTCAACAACATTCATGCCATTTCCACAAACAACAACATCCTCGTTTTCTAAAAAAGGATGATTATTCGCAGAAATAGATGTTATTATTATAAAAAGAAAAGAGAAAAGTGAGATTATTCTTAGTTTCATATTCTGTCTTATTTGTTTGTAAATTCCTTCCATGTTTCAGCAAGTCGTCTCTCAAAGGCAGATGAAATCTGCGGTGTGTAAAACTGCACATTAATAATTTCTGCTGGCAAATAATCCTGAGCAACATAATTATGCGGATAATCATGCGGGTATTTATAACCATCGTTGTAACCGAGATCTTTCATCAGGGTTGTTGGCGCATTTCTTATATGCATAGGTACAGGGAGATTTCCTGTTTGCTTAACAAGTTCTATAGCTGAGTTTATACCGAGATAAGCAGAGTTGCTCTTTGGTGACATCGCGAGATAAACAACAGCCTCAGCGAGTGGGATCCTTCCTTCTGGCCATCCAATTTTCGCTACAGCGTCAAAAGCTGCATTGGCAATAAGTAGTGCATTTGGATTTGCCAAGCCTATATCTTCTGATGCACTGATTACGACTCTGCGTGCGATGAAAGTCGGATCTTCTCCACCTTCTATCATACGTGCAAGATAATAGAGTGCTGCCTGAGGGTCGCTACCACGAATACTTTTTATGAAAGCTGAGATTATGTCGTAGTGCATATCTCCCAGTTTGTCGTATGCAAGCGGTGTTGCCTCAAGTTGTTTTTCAACAAGAGAGTCGGATATGGTAAGTTTTCCGTCAACGGTAGCTTCTTGAAGAAGTTCCAATATGCCAAGTAAACGTCGTGCGTCACCACCCGAGAACCTTAACAAAGCGCCAGTTTCCTTTACTTCTATTTGAAGTTTCTTGAGTTCTGTGTCAGTAGTTATTGCACGGTTTAAGAGTTGCAGAAGATCGTCTTTCTCAAAAGCTTTCAGTACATAAACCTGACAACGTGAAAGCAATGGACGAATAACCTCAAATGAAGGATTTTCCGTAGTTGCTCCGATGAGAGTGAATGTGCCACGTTCTACTGCGCCAAGAAGAGAATCCTGCTGTGATTTTGAGAAACGATGGATTTCGTCTATAAAGAGAATCGGACGGTTTCCTTGACTGAAGAGTGTTGTCTGTTTTGCTCGTTCTATGACATCCCTAACATCTTTCACACCACTTGTAACAGCTGAGAGGGTGTAAAAAGGCACTTTTACAGAGTTTGCAATAATCTCTGCAAGAGTTGTTTTTCCAACTCCTGGAGGTCCCCATAGTATCATGGACGGTATATGTTGCTGCTCAATCATATTGCGCAACATACACCCAGGACCTATCAAATGTTTTTGTCCGACATAGTCGGCAATTGTTTTCGGGCGAAGTCTTTCTGCAAGTGGTAACATGTTATATTTCTTGTCTGACCGAATATTAGAATTTTTCAAGCATTCTGTCCATTACCCAGTTTGTGGGTGTTGCGGAAATACTCGTACAGTCGCAAGTATCGCGACCAAGAAGAGTGTTGGCTACTTTGGTAATCAAAGGCAACTGTACTACAGCTGGCGGATCAATCTCTATATCCTTTTTCCCTTCGGTAGTAAGAAGAGTAATAGGTTCATAAGTGAATGTAGAGAACTTCAAAGTACCCTTATCTCCTATAACATAGATACGATCTTCTTTTGCTGAAGGATGACTAACGAATGTCCATGAGCCAGAAGCTGGAAGTCCATTCTCAAATCTGAAGCAAGCACTAACGGAATCCTCAACTTGGTAGAGTCCTCCACGGTTTGCGTGCATGCCTTTTGCTTCTGTGATGACACCGAAAAGTTGCTGTAGAAAATCCAATTGATGAGCTGCAAGATCATAGAAATAACCTCCTCCGGCAATATCTGGTTGCAATCGCCATGGCAGTTTGCTTGGAGCGTTGTAGTCAACTTCATTCGGAGGACAGGCAAAGCGAATCTGTACATTCAGAACACTACCTATCGCGCCACTTTGTATGAGTTCTTTCACTCTGTTGAAATATGGTAGCTCACGACGGTAGTAAGCCACGAAACAAGGTACTCCCGTACGTTCACTGACGCGATTTATTCTGACGCATTCGTCATAATTAGCTGCTAAGGGTTTTTCTATGTAGCAAGGCTTTCCAGCCTGCATTGCCATTACGGCAAATGTTGCATGAGAAGAGGGGGGGGTAGCGATGTAGATAGCATTGACATCAACATCGTCTATCAACTCTTGTGCATCGGTGTACCAATGCGGAATATTGTGTCTGTGGGCATAGCTTTTTGCTCTGTCTGCATTACGACTCATAACGGCAACAACCTCTGAATCTGGTATCATAGAAAATGCAGGACCAGATTTTGTTTCGGTTACATCACCGCAGCCTATGAAGCCCCATTTTAGTTTTCTCATATTTCTATCAATTTGTTTTCTGTTTTGAGAGCATGCATTACGCAATATCTCGCTTCAGGATTTAATTCTTCTATTTGTTTGAAAATATTTGCGATTATGGTTCTATTGCTCTCGTGTTCATGAGGGCAAAGTTTTTCTTGCTTCTTGAAGTCGTTGTTCAATGCGAATTCTTTCAAGTCAACTTCGTCCATAAGACATAATGGTCGGATAATTGTTATCGGCATCTTATTCATTTTCAACATGGCTGGCATGGTGGAAAACTGTCCTTGAAAAAAGAGATTCAGCATTGTCGTATGCACAATGTCATCACGATGATGGCCGAGAGCTATTTTGTTGCAGCCGAGACTTTGTGCTGTTTCAAAGAGAGTTTTTCTACGATTCCATGAGCAGAGAAAGCAAGGTGTCTTGGTCTTTCTGTTTTCATTTTCAGAGGAAAAGTCGTATCCTATGGAAGCTTCTTTACAAACAAACTCTACACCATTTTGCTTGCAAAAACTCTCCAAATATTCTGTATTACTTTCGTATGAAATTTCTTTCATTCGGACATGAAGAGCTATGACATTGAAACTCGGACGAGAGATTTTTGCCCTTTGCCCAAGCAATTTCACGAGAGCGAGAGAATCTTTTCCACCAGAAAGTCCAATGAGGATCTTGTCTCCATCTTCTATCAGGTGGTATTCTCGCATCGCTTTGTTTAGATGAGAGTAAAGCTTGCGTTCGAGCTTCTTTTCTAGTGTCAGTTTCATGTCCTTTAATTCTTATGGCATAGGATAAAGGTTTTCCCACTTGACGTTCCATTTACCGTCTTTCGGAAAGCCTGGGTTCTTCTTCGTGCAACCATCCCAACCAGCACACATCAGAGCTACGGCAGTAAGCAGACCACCGTTTCCAGGAAGATAGCAGCGGAGTCGCTGATCCTGATAGTTATGACCGTTAGGCAGAAAAGTGTTTGTACGCTTTTGCATAAGAAGTGCGTCAACAGCTTTCTGTGGCATTCCGAGTCGTGCTGCACACATGGCTGTCATAGGATGATCCCATCCCCATGTTTTCTCCCAGTGCCAATTGTCCCAAATCCAGTTGAATGTATTCTTCATCGTTTCCTCGTCTATCAAGCGACTGTTTGGAAGAATACCAATCGCTCCGAGAACTGCCATGTGGTCAGATGTGAAGCGCTCGTCAGTATATGTGTCAAGAGCATTTTCCGAAGCAAGATAAAGCATGCTTCCGTCTCCTGCGTTATCGTCGGTAATAGCTTTAAGTGGAGATAAATGATTAATGATGTCATCCCATTTCTCGTTTCGTGGTAAGCCTTGTTCTTCGCGATCTTTCTGTGCCAGTTCAAGAGCGAATTTCCAGTAAGAAACTTCAAACGGAGGATTTACTGTTTCTGAAGCACGTAGCGTTTCCTGAGCAGCTATTACACCCTTCAAGACGTAGCGGTAATCACCATTAGGCAATTCTTCTTTTGTGGCAAAGTCACCCATAAACTCAGCCGTTTTTTGAATGAGATCAGAGACTTTTTTCGGTGAAGAATAATTTTTAAAGTCATCAACCGTCATGCCTTTAGCCTTTGCTGTTCGACGTATCAGTTCAGCTATATATATATAATGTGGCTGTTGCCAGATAAGGAAGCTTCCTACCTTGGAAGGAGCCTCTATAGCAGAAGGATCTGTCATCTTCATCCAACGAATGCCCTTGAAGCCTTGGCGCTCAGCAATTTCCTTTGCTATCGGTTCTGCCTGTTCGTACCACTTTAAAGTATTTGCAGCTTTCTTTGGGTGATTGTAGAGTGCAAGCCATGCCTGATGCCACCAAATCATCTCAAGATGGAACTTTCCGAACCATGAGTTATACGTAAGTCCTGTTTCTTGTGGAGGTGTGTTTCCTGCACATTGAGTAGCCAAAAGCCACTCAGAAAGAGCCACTCGGCGTTCCAATTCTGGAGCACGAGGGTCTGTACATTCTGAGAAATCAACCACTCCAGTGTTGTTCCAGAACTTATTCCACACGTCTCTGCTTTTTGAGGCAACGGAAGTGTAGTTTGGGTTGATGGCATCAATATTGTTTGGAAGTTTTTCCAAGTATTCCACACTAACTTCCCAATCATTGCATTTCGGGGTAAGTGTAAAATAGTTGGCTTCCTTTTCCTTGAATTCAGCCTTTCCTTTCCAGCGTACTATTACAAAATATTTCGTGCCGTCAATCTCGCGAGCAAGAACAGTCGATGCGCCCTCCTTGCTGTTTGTTTGAAAGATAATCTTGGTAGAGTGTTTGTCGTTAGCGTTCCAATTGCAAGCATCATCGCTATGGCCACCTGTAGGATAAGGGAAGCGGATGCAGAGTGGAGTGCGCGCTTTGGTTATTATATGTGCAGATATCTGGTCGGCTTTCGGATTACAAACGGTACTTACTTCATATTGTTTGCCGTCATAAATAAAACGGCTGTTGATGACGCCGTCCATCATGTTGAGTTTTTGGTTGATAGCTTTGAGCATTCCACCTGCTGTAAGATCAATGTCTCCAGCTTTTGTTATAATACCTTTGCCGTTTGTGGCAACAGCTTCGCCTGGTCCTACCATTTCCTCAACGTTTGTTTTCACGGTTTTCATGCCACGTTGACGCCAAGGATTGTTCGGGAAATCAAAGCCTATTACGCCAAGGTGCAGGCGATGAGGATTTGAACGGAAATAGTTTGCCGCATCATTTTTTCTCTGAATACGTTGCTGTTCTTCATGCGGAGCGCTTTTGTCCACCTTGAATTGTGTAGCGTAGAGTTCCTTATGTCCATGACCGAAATCGTATTCCTGAAGGGTTTCCTCTGGCTTTAGATTCTGTGTGTTTGGAAAACTGTGCCACCCCCAGTTGCTCATAGTACCAAGAGGTACACCGTTCTTATAGAGTTCCGGAAATGACTGAAGGCCAGTAATGTCTGCTGTAAAGGAGAAATTTCCATTGCCCACGTTAAGCGATGCCATCGTGTCAACCTTAGTAACGTGGGGATTGTTGCGTTCTACGAGAGCTTTTCTGTCTATCTGCGCAGAAGCTAAAAGTGTTACTGATGAGAATAGTAGAGTAGTTAGAAATATCTTCATAATAGGGTTATTTTTAGTAAAAAAGATCAATGCTATGAGCATAAAAGAAGATTGATCAGCCTTCAAGCAACTTCTTTGCATTCTGTATGGCAGCATTCGTTATGCAGCTACCAGAAAGCATCTGCGCAATTTCTGTTATTCTTTCTTCTTGTGTGAGAAGTTTCATTCTGGAGATTGTGCCTTGGTCGCTTTCTTCCTTCTGCACTTTATAGTGATTAGTGCCCTTGGACGCAATTTGTGGCAGATGCGTGATGCTTATTACCTGTCGTTCTTGCTTGCCCATGTCGGCCATGATAAGTGCCATTTTTTCCGCAACCTTACCGCTTACACCGGTGTCAATTTCGTCAAATATGATGGTCGGAAGACAGACAGCGTTGCTGATCATAGCCTTTAGCGAGAGCATTACACGAGCTATCTCGCCGCCTGAAGCAACTTGCGAAACTGGTGCAAGAGCTGTTGATGTATTGGCGGAGAATAGGAACTGTACGCTGTCGTTGCCGCTTTTGGTGAGTTCCTCGTTTGCCTTGATGTCAACTTCAAAACGAACTTTCGGAATTCCAAGAGGCACAAGTAGTTCCATCATTTGTTCCTGAATCTTTGTTGCAGCTGTTCTTCTGACATTAGTAAGTATTTCAGCTTTGTCCTTGGCAGCGTGGTAAGTCTTGTCCAAAGCTTCTTTTATTTCTGACAATTCTTCGTCAAAATTGTCTATGTGGGATAGTTTTTCGTCAATCTCATCCTTGTAGGCGATAAGTTCCTCGACAGTCTGCTTGTTATATTTCTTCTGAAGAGAATATATCGTGTCAAGTTTGTCGTTTATGGTTTCAAGCTTACAAGGGTCATCGTCAATGCTATTGGCAGCATCAGATACTTCGTCAGATAGGTCTTTTATCTCCTCGTATGTATCGTTCATCCTATTGTATATGGGTTCTATTTCTGGATAAACGTCAAGCAGACTTTCAAGCGAACGTACAACTTCCCGAAGTCCATCAACGGTGTTGTAGCCACGAGAGTCGCCTGAAAGAATGTTGTCTGTTTCGAAGAGTGTGTTTTTTATGTCCTCTGCATGAGCTAGGGTTTCCTGTTCTTTCTCTAATTCCTCCTGCATTCCGGGCTTTAGCTTAATTTCATTTAGCTTCTCCTGTTGAAAGCGAAGATAGTCTTCGTCCTTACGACTCTCTTCCATGGTTTTCGTAATGTGCTTGAGACGTTGTTTTACGTCCTGATATTCAGAAAACTTCTGTTGGTAATCTGCAAGAAGCTTTGCATCGTCGGCAATGATGTCAACAACGTTAAGTTGGAAATCATCATCGTTTATCAGGAGGTTCTTGTGCTGAGAATGAATGTCAATGAGTTCCTTTCCTACAGCTTTCATTGTTGTTAGTGGAATCGGAGTGTCGTTTATGAAAGCGCGCGATTTGCCCGTTGCCGTAAGCTCACGGCGCAGTATCACTTCATCACCGTTAAGGTCAAGGTCAAGGTCGAGCCTGAGGTTCGATCTGAAACTTGCTTCAATAATGCATTTCTGCTGCCCGAGTTTCACCATCTTTGTGTCAGCTCTTTGACCGAGAAGCATGTTTATTGCACCAAGAATGATGCTCTTTCCTGCCCCGGTTTCGCCGGTTATGACAGAGAAACCTTTGTGGAAATCAATGTCCAGAGTATCGATGAGTGTGAAGTTCTTGATATATAAATGTGTAAGCACAACTTTTCAATTTTGTAGTTTATCGCGACAAAATTAGTAATTTTTATGGAAATTGGAGTATAATATCAAGAAAAATTTTGTGATTTTATAAATTCTTTATAATTTTGCCCACGTAATTTATAATAACAACAGCTTTTTACATAAAAAGAAAACTATGTCTAATGTTAATGAAAAACTCTTTACCGAGTTTGTTGCGCCTACCACTCAGGAATGGATGGACAAAATCCAGGTTGACCTGAAGGGAGCTGACTTCAACAAGCGCATGGTATGGAGAACTAATGAAGGCTTCAACGTAATGCCTTTCTATCGCAGCCAGGACATCAAAGACCTCAAGGCTGTGAAGTCTATGCCAGGCGAATTCCCATTCGTTCGTGGTAACAAAGTTGACAACAACCTCTGGTTCGTTCGTCAAAACATTACAGTAGAGTGTCCGAAAGCAGCTAATGAGAAAGCTCTCGACGTTCTTAACAAGGGTGTTGACTCTATCGGTTTCGTCATCAAGGCTGATGATGTAAGCAAGGAGTTCGTTGCTACTCTTCTCAATGGAATTCTCCCACAGTATGTAGAACTCAACTTCATGACTTGCCAGTGCAAGTCGGTTGAACTTGCTCAGATTCTCGTTGAGTATTACAAGGAGAACAACTATCCTCTCGTAGAACTCAAGGGTTCTATCGACTTTGACCCAATCGCAAAGATTCTTCAGAAGGGCAAGGATCGCTCTGACGTTATCGCTCAGGCTAAGCCTCTCATCGAAGCTCTCGCGGAACTTCCAGAATACAAGTGCGTAAATGTAAACTCTGTTGCTCTCAACAACTCTGGTGCTTACATCTTCCAGGAGCTCGGTTATGCTCTCGCTTGGGGTGCTGAATACATGCAGCAGCTCACAGAGATGGGCATCGACGCTACAGAGGCTGGCAAGCGCATCAAGTTCAACATGGGTGTTTCTGACAACTACTTCATGGAGATCGCTAAGTTCCGCGCTGCTCGTATGCTTTGGGCACAGATTGTTAAGCAGTTCGAGTCTTCTTGCGACTGCGCTTGCAAGATGCACGTTTGTGCTTACACTTCTGAATTCAACCAGACTGTATTCGACTCTTACGTGAACCTTCTCCGTTCACAGACAGAGGCTATGTCTGCTGCTATCGCAAACGTTGACTCTATCGTAGTCGTTCCTTTCGATACTCCTTACGAGGTTCCAACAGAATTTGCAGAGCGTATTGCTCGCAACCAGCAGCTCCTTCTCAAGGAGGAGGCTCACTTCGACAAGCTCGTTGACGTTGCCGGTGGTTCTTACACTATCGAGCACCTCACAGACGCAATTGCTCAGGAGGCTTGGAAGCTCTTCCTCGCTGTAGAGAATGCTGGCGGTTTCCTCGCTGAGTCTCTCAACGGTAACATTCAGAACGCAGTAAATGCTTCTAACGACAAGCGTCATGCAGATGCTGCAAAGCGTAGAGAGTTCATCCTCGGTACTAACCAGTTCCCTAACTTCAGAGAAGTTTCTGAAGGCAAGAAGCCATTGCCAAAGTGCTGCTGTTGTGGTGGCGATGGCGATATTCCTGCTCTTAAGACAGATCGTCTCGCTTCTGATTTCGAGAACCTCCGTCTTGCTACAGAGAACGCTGAGAAGCAGCCAGTAGCATTCATGCTCACTATCGGTAACCTCGCTATGCGTCAGGCTCGTGCACAGTTCTCTTGCAACTTCCTCGCAGCTGCAGGCTATAAGGTTATAGACAACCTCGGCTTCGAAACTGTAGAGAAGGGTGTTGACGCTGCTCTCGAGGCAGGCGCTGACATCGTTGTCATCTGCTCTTCTGACGATGAGTACGCAGAATACGCTATCCCAGCATTCCAGTACCTCAACGGTCGTGCAATGTACGTCGTAGCCGGTGCTCCTGCATGTTCAGAAGACCTCAAGGCAGCAGGTATTGAGAACTTTATCAATGTTAAGTCTAACCAGCTTGAGACCCTCAAGGCTTATAGCGCAAAACTTGGACTCTAATTATGGCAAGAAAAGATTTTAATTCAATAGACATATATGCTGGCATTGCAGCTAAGAATGGTCAGCAGTGGCAAAAGGATAATAACATTTCTGCCAATTGGAGAACTCCAGAGCAGATTGATATCCAGCCTGTTTACACACAGGAAGACCTTGACGGCATGGAGCACCTTGAGTTTGCAGCAGGTATTCCTCCATTCCTCCGTGGTCCTTATTCAATGATGTATCCATTCCGCCCTTGGACTATCCGTCAGTATGCCGGATTCTCTACTGCGGAAGAGTCAAACGCATTCTATCGCCGTAACCTCGCTTCTGGTCAGAAGGGTCTTTCTGTTGCCTTTGACCTCCCAACTCACCGTGGTTACGACCCAGACAACCAGCGCGTAGTTGGTGATGTTGGTAAGGCTGGTGTGAGCATCTGTTCTATCGAGAA
>JAZLKJ010000138.1:0-5365 GCA_045597565.1 Prevotella sp.
TGTTACCTTAGCCTTAGAAGCGTTGTAGCTTACGAAGTTAGGCTCGAAAGACTCCAACTCCTCAGCGGTAGCCTGGATGAACATGTTGGTAACGAAGTGTGCCTGCCATGCTACCTCAACGATGAAACGAACAGCCATACGGGTGTCAGCGTTAGCACCGCAGAATGCGGCAACTACCTACAGGTTCTTGTTGCAAAGTTCCTTTACAGCCAAATCCTTAACTGTAGCCCAAACTTCCTCAGACATTGGGTGGTTATCGTTCTTGTAGTCCTCTGAAGTCCACCATACTGTGTCCTTTGAGTTCTCGTCCATAACGATGTACTTGTCCTTAGGAGAACGACCAGTGTAGATACCAGTCATAACGTTTACTGCGTCGAGTTCAGTGTTCTGACCTACCTCGTAACCTTCAAGACCTGCCTTTGTCTCCTCTTCGAAGAGAACTTCGTAAGAAGGATTGTGTGCGATCACTGTAGAACCAGTGATGCCGTACTGTGTTAAATCTAATGCCATAGTTTTATTGAAGTTTTAGAATTTTTACCTTAAAATGCCTATTGAGAAGAAACCTGAAATAGAGTATTCATTTCTTATCCTAAGGCGGTGCAAATTTACAAATTATTTATAAATAATGTGTAATAAGTATAAGAAAAATGTTAAAAAACTTGATTTTCCTATCTACTTTGGTGCGGATTGCTTACTAGACATTACAAGGTGGCGTATTTTTTTTGCATTGATATAAATAAAAATACCATTCCGATTTATATTCGGAATGGTATTTTGAACACTCGTTTAGAGTGGTTTCTTTACTTCTTCTCAGCGTCAGCTGCTGGAGCTGCTTCCTCAGTTGCAGCTGGAGCTGCTGCCTCAGTCTCTGCTGGTGCTGCATCAGCCTTTGGGGCTTCTGCCTCAGCAGGCTTTGCTGCGTCTTCCTTCTGCTCAGAAGCGCCGAAGCCAGGGAGGTTGTTTGGAGAAGTCTGCTGCTGTGTAGGAGTAGCCATCTGCTCTACAACACTGCTGTCAGATGCAGCCTTAGGAGCAGTGTAAGCGCATGCTACGCTAACGAGAACCATGAAAGCAGCGAGTGCCCATGTGGCCTTCTCAATGAAATCTGTAGTCTTGCGCACACCCATGATCTGGTTGCCGCTGCTGAAACCTGATGAGAGACCGCCGCCTTTAGACTCCTGGATGAGCACGATGCCAATCATGAGGAGTGCAGCGATGATAATGAGGATTACAAATAGTGTGTACATATTTGGATTTTGTTTTTAGTTTTCGGTTTTTGGCTTTTCCCTACCCTTGTGGGTGATGTTGAGGGTCAGCTTGTGAGCCTTATAAGCTTGTCCAAGAAGCGAATTTGGTCTGCAAAGTAAATGTTTTTTTCGGAATTTTGCAAATTTAATTGCATAATTATCTCTTTTGCTTGTAAATAATTGCCCTGCTTAATGTATTTTTGTGCCAAATCCTCCGTAATTTGCGGATTTTCGTACATCTTTTTCTTTAAAGAAACGCTTTTTTGCTCTTCAATGAATTCGTCTTCCTGACAGCTAAGATGGATGGCATCGACGATGGCTTTTTCCTCTTCGGCAGTTATTTCAGGCAGTATGACTTTTCCGCCGCCTTTTAGGAATCCCTCAATGATGGAGTCGTGTCTGCTTTGTTGTGATGTAGTCTGGTCGTTTTTTCGACTGAGTGTGACAATCGGTTCTTCGTCCTCAAGAAGCTGCATGTAGTCGTTTGATACGTACCATGGCAATGGTTTCTGCTTCTGTTCGCCCTTGTTTTCCTCAGGAATGTTGTCTAAGAACTTGTCTATCAGCGATGTTGTCCTTGAAGTATTGTTGCGTTCTTGCTCTGTTTCCTTGACTGTTTGCAGTTCGTAATGCTTGGCTTCGACTAGTTCGAACAATTTCCTTCGGTCGGGTACATACAAGGCGGCGCGCCTCAGTTCGTCGTCGAACGAGGTGTCATGCAGTATGTACAGGTTCTTTAAGAGGAGCAGACGAGCTGGTTGGTAGTACGGATATTGTGCCACGAGTTCGCGCAGTTCGTAAAGAGTTTGCCTGTCAAGCAGATGCGGATTATCTATGAGTTCTGTGAGCAAGGTGGGTGTGGGGTTTAGTTTTTTTGGGGGAGTGTGTGGGATTCTTACCAATTAGCAACCGTTGCGTTGAAGATTTGTTCGGTTATTTCCTTTACCATTTGCTGAACGAGCTCTTCCTGTACAGCAGAGAGTTGTTGCGTTGTTTCGTATGAGGCGGTTGCGGTAAATTGTCGCTCAAAGTCTTCGGCATGGTTCTTCGTGTTTGTGAAGCGTACGTTTACCGTCATGGAGAGTTCTGCCATAGCCGATTGTCCTTCAGCGTTTACGGCCTTGTTTCTTTGGGTGTATTGGGTAATTTCGCCTTCTATCTTCAGGTCACCGTTGCGTCGAACTTGTTGCAGTTTTGTGTTTGCGGCAAAAATGTCCTTCAGTTCGTTGTTGAACGTTGGTGCCATAGGTCCCCAAACATAGCTGGCACGGTTAGGGAAGTCCAGGATGGTGATAGTTTTTGTCTTGCTGTAGTCGATGCTTGCACCATTGAACTTGTAGCTTATGGAGCATGATATGACTGCCAGAAGGCAAATGGCTATTGAAAGATAGTATGCAATCTGTTTTCTCATTGTTCAATCAGTTTGACATCGTCAAGGTCGATGTCTTGTATGTTAAGTTCTCGTTTTATCTTTTCTATCTCGTTTGAGAGATGAAAGATTTGGTTTCTGAGCTCGAATATCATTGCGAAGAGTGCCTCGCGTTCGCTGCGGTAGCTATGGTCGTTGCTGTCAGGGCGTGTCTTCGTTAGTGCCGTTGTGTCCTCGTTTCTTGGCACGAAGTCAATGATGTCTTCTACCGACAGTTCCTTCTTTTGGGCGAGAACAGAGAGTTGCTCGGTGATGTTCTTCAACTGACGGATGTTACCTGGCCACTTATAGTTGAGTATATGCTGCTGTGCTGCGGCATCAAGGCTGATGAGCGGGAGCTTGTATTTCTCGGCTGTCTGCATGGCAAACAGACGGAACAGGAGCAGTATGTCATTGCCGCGTTCGCGTAGTGGTGGGAGTTTCATCTGTATAGCATTCAGACGATAGTATAAGTCCTCACGGAACTTACCTTCGCTGATGGCCTTTTGCAGATTGACATTCGTTGCAGCCACGATGCGCACATCAGTTTTCATGACCTTCTGACCACCTACACGGATGTATTCGCCAGTCTCCAGAACTCTCAGCAATCGTGTCTGTGTCGGCAGAGGTAGTTCGCCAACCTCGTCAAGGAAGAGTGTGCCGCCATCGGCTGCTCCGAAGTAGCCTTCGCTTTCGCCCACGGCACCAGTGAATGATCCCTTTTCGTGGCCAAAGAGTTCGCCGTCAATGGTACCTTCCGGAATGGCTCCGCAGTTTATGGCGAGAAGTTTCTTGCGCTTTCGTGGTGAATTGTCGTGGATTATCTTCGGAAGAACCTCCTTACCCGTTCCACTTTCCCCAATGATGAGTACCGACAGATCTGTCGGTGCCACCTGCAAGGCGATGTCAAGAGCACGGTTCAGTCCGTCGCAATTGCCTATCACGCCGTACTTCTGCTTTATGTCTTGGAGTCTCTTTAGGTTCATTTGGGTGCAAAGTTACGATTAAAAGAACGAATAGCCAACAAAAAAACGCTTTTTTTAAGTTTTATTTGATTTTGGGCTTATTATAGTGGTGTGTTTTGTTGCGTATAATCAATGAACAGTGTACCTTTGTAAAAGATTTTTACGACTATTTCAATATGAAGAAGACAAGCAACATATTCACTTTATTCGCATTTTCGTTTCTTCTTGTGGCAGGCAATGCGTTTGCCCAAGCACCTTCAGGTTATTATGATAATGCTGACGGAAAGAAAGGCGCAGCTCTGAAGACTGCTCTAGGCGATATTATCTCAGCCGGCTTCAATACCATTTCCTATGACGGACTTTGGGAGGCATATAAGACAACCGACCTTCGTTCTGATGGAAAGATATGGGACATGTATTCCAACAAGACAAACTTTGATCCTGACAAGGGGCATTCTGGCAATTATCATGGTGAAGGTGATGTGTTCAATCGCGAGCACTCTTTCCCTAAAAGCTGGTTTAATGAAGGCAAGCCGATGTACTCCGATCTTGTCCATGTGGTGCCTACCGACGGTTATGTGAACAATCGCCGCTCCAACTATCCTTTTGGCGAGGTGGCTTCTGCTAAATACGAGAGCAATGGCGGCTACTCCAAAGTTGGAACGTGTAACAGTGCCATCGGCTACAGTGGTACGGTCTTTGAGCCTAATGATGAGTACAAAGGCGATTTCGCGCGAATTTATTTCTATATGGCTACTCGCTACGAAAACCAGATTTCCAACTGGAGCAGCGACATGCTTGCCGGCAACAAATATCCTGCCTATAAGGATTGGGCTCTCAAGATGCTTCTCCGTTGGGCAGCAGAAGACCCTGTTAGCCAGAAGGAAATAGACCGTAACAATGGTGTGTATAAGCTTCAGAGGAACCGTAATCCGTATGTTGACTACCCAGGTCTTGAGCAGTATGTATGGGGCACTCATAAGGATGTTCCGGTGGATTTCAATAACTACAAGCAGCCAGATGATATAACTCCTGACAATCCCGGCGGTGACACCCCTGGCGGTGACAACCCTGGCGGCGACAATCCCGGTGGTGACAATCCCGGCGGCGACAACCCTGGTGGTGGCGATGATTCTTCCGTAACATATACCACGTATGAGAAGATTACCAGTACTTCCAACCTCCTCGTTGGTGGAAAGTATCTCATCGTATGTGAAGGCAAAAACTGTGCTATGGCAGAGAATAGCGGCAATGTCCGTACGTATGTGGCTGTAAATGTTGTCAACGATATTATTGAAACTACTACTGGCGAGGGTAAGGCTCACGCCTTCATCCTTGGCGGCAATCAAGGGGCATACACTCTTCAGGATGATACGGACAATACTTATCTTGCCCTCACCGCCAGCGACAACAAACTCAATAGCGTTGAGAAACTTATCGATAAGAACAGCGAGTGGGACATTACTTTCAACAAGGGAAATGCCGTCATCAAGAACCTGAACTATACCGACCGCACTATCCAGTACAATGCAAGCTCTCCTCGCTTCGCATGCTACAAGAGTGCGCAGCAGCCAGTGCAACTTTTCAAGGGCGTATCGCCTGCAACTACCATAAGCAATGTCGCTTCCGGTACAACTCATTCAAACGCAATATACACACTTAGCGGACAGCGTGTAGGCAAGATTTCCAGGGCGGGAGTGTATGTTATTAATGGTAAAAAAGTATTGGTGAAGTAATGAAATACT
>JAZLKJ010000139.1:0-16331 GCA_045597565.1 Prevotella sp.
CAAAGGTACAACTTTTCTGAGAAATTCCTGTGTACTACAATTCGATTCTGAGCAAACCTACTCTTGATAAACAGGAACTTAGCTACATTTATGCCATCAAAATTAGTTAAAAATAATTATGGGGTATCAAACTTGGGTTAAGGTGGCTCTTAAGCCTTCACCCACTTCTCAATAACTTCAGGAAAATGCTTATGTTCAAGAGCGTGGATGCGTGTTGCAAGCGAATCAGGAGTATCGTCAGACTTCACCTCACACTTTGCCTGGAAGATTATCAGACCGGAGTCGAACTCTTCATTGACAATGTGAATCGTAATTCCCGACTCTTTTTCCTTCGCAGCAAGAACAGCCTCGTGAACGCGATCGCCATACATTCCTTTTCCACCATACTTTGGTAACAAAGAAGGATGGATATTTACAATCTTGTTCTCATAAGCAGTTGTAAGCCAAGAAGGTATGAAGGCAAGACAACCAGCAAGGACAATGTTGGAAACATCGTACTCCTTCAATAAAGCATCAAGCTTTCCGCTTTGACTGAAGTCGGTCTTTGGCAGACAAACCTCACAAGGAACGCCAGCTTCCTCGGCAAACTCAAAGACACCGATGCCAGGCTTCGTAGCTACTACAAGAACAACCTTAACATCCTTGTTCTCAGAGAAATACTTCATTATCGCTCTGGCATTTGTTCCATGTCCAGAGGCGAAGATTGCTATATTCTTCATAATAAACTTAGATAAGTGGCATTCCTGCTTCCTTACATTCCTCGCGCATATCATCCGGCCAGATAGAAGCCTGGATCTCGCCTACGTGAGCTTTGTGGAGCATTACCATACAAAGACGACTCTGACCAATACCGCCACCGATAGAAAGTGGAAGTTTGTCGTTGAGAAGCTGCTGGTGGAAGTAAAGTTCCTTACGGTCGTTATCACCACAGATGTCAAGCTGACGAAGAAGTGCAGCCTTGTCAACGCGAATACCCATTGAAGAAAGTTCAACAGCACGATTAAGGACTGGATACCAGATAAGGATGTCACCATTCAATCCCTTCTTGCCATCAACTGTTGGAGTTGACCAGTCGTCATAGTCAGGAGAACGACCATCGTGCTTCTCGCCGTTAGCAAGATTGCCACCGATACCTATGATAAATACTGCACCATATTCCTTTGCCACCTTGTCTTCGCGCTCCTTAGGAGAAAGATCTGGATACATAGCGAGAAGTTCCTCAGCGTGGATAAAATGGATATCGCGTGGAAGGAATGGCTTAATGTTTTCATAGTGCTCAGAAACAAGGAACTCTGTACGACGAATAGCTCCATAGATACGACGAACTACGTCCTGAAGGAACTCAATAGTACGCTGCTCACGAGTGATAACAGCCTCCCAGTCCCACTGGTCAACATAGAGAGAATGAAGATTGTCGAGCTCTTCGTCAGCACGAATAGCATTCATATCAGTATAGATGCCGTAGCCCTCTGGAATATTCTGCTCAGCAAGCGAAAGACGTTTCCACTTTGCGAGCGAATGAACAACTTCAGCTTTCTTGTCACCAAGGTCCTTGATTGGGAAAGTTACAGGACGTTCTGTACCGTTAAGATTGTCGTTAATACCGAGACCTTGCATTACGAAGAGTGGTGCTGTTACACGATGCAGACGAAGCTCTGTAGAAAGATTCTGCTGAAAGAAATCCTTAACGAGCTTAATACCTTGCTCTGTCTTACGAGCATCAAGCAATGCTTGATAGTTGGCTGGTTTTAGTAATTTTGACATATTTGTTTAGTTTTATGTGGTTTTCTTTGTTGATGCTGCATTTTATATGAATCTTCGCGACTATGACACTATCGTCATTCCGAGAGAATCAAAGAGTTCTTTTAGTGAGGAATTCTCTTCCTTGATCTTTTCAAACCGTTCTCTTGGAGAAAGTATCGGTGCTATCTCCGTAGGTTTTGCAACCCTAAAATGCAACTCTATACTGTTGTTATGCAGACAGTGACGAAGCGTTGCCTGGATGCGCGAACGGATGACCGTCACTTCCTCGTAGAACATCTGGTTTGTGAATACCAGTTCAATGTTCGGGTAATCTGTTATGCCAGGCAAAACGTTTCTCAATCTTGCAGCCAACGCCGTGAACTTCTCCGGCATTCTGTTACACATGGCATACCATTCGGTAACAAGTTGATCTTCCGTAAAAGTCTTGTTCTCCTCAACGATATGCTCTTCTTCAACAACAGTTTTCTGTTCATTGGAAGCATTCTTCATACCTTTCAGCGAGAAACCGGCACCAGAATTTATCTTGGTGACATTCAACGCCTGAGGTGACTGCGGTTTTGGTTCAAGGTTTATTGGTTTAACTTCTTTAGTTATGGCAGTCGCGGAATCCTGTTTCTTTTCCGTTGGGGTTACTATCCCCGACTGCTTACGATTGACGATTTTATTGAACAGGGCTTTCAGTATATTAGGGCGACGCCCCGAGCCAGGTTCTTCTGGTTGCGTTATCTGCGCCACCTCTATAAGAGTCAGTTCTACAAGCAAACGCTTGTTGCTGCTCTGGCGATAGTTTACGTCGCAATTGTTTAGTATCTTCAAAGCCTTGTAAATGAACGCGGGTGAACATTTTTGCGCCTGTGCCGCATACTTCTCCTTCTGCGTAGCACTGGCCTGAAGCATACCGATTGTGCGCTGATCCTTGGACATCATTATATTGCGCAAATGCGACGAAAGACCATTTACAAGCTGGCCGCCATCAAAGCCTTTTGCAAGCGTTTGGTTGACGAGGAGCATGATGTCATAGACATTGTTCAGAAGCGAAAGGTCAATGATTTGGAAGTATGTATCGGCATCAAGTACATTAAGGTCTTCAATAGCCTTCTCGTACGTAATGTTGCCCTGACAGAAGCTTGCCACCTGGTCGAACACGGAAAGCGCATCACGCATACCGCCATCCGCCTTTTCCGCAATCACGTTGAGCGCCTCCTCTTCGTAGGTTATGCCTTCCTTGTCAGCCACCATCTTCAGGTGATTGACAATATTAGGCACAGTCATTCGCTCGAAATCATAGATTTGACAGCGAGAAATGATTGTAGGCAGAAGCTTGTGCTTCTCGGTCGTAGCGAGGATGAAGATGACGTATGACGGTGGTTCCTCAAGGGTTTTGAGGAAAGCATTGAAGGCTTGAGTTGAGAGCATATGAACCTCGTCAATGATGAACACCTTGTATTTGCCAACTTGAGGCGGAATGCGAGTCTGCTCCATCAGCGTCTTGATGTGCTCAACACCATTGTTTGAAGCGGCATCAAGCTCGAATATATTGAAAGAACGCTGCTCGTTGAATGCCTGACAGCTCTCGCATTTACCGCAAGCATCGCCATCGGCTGTTGAATTCGTGCAGTTAATGACCTTTGCAAAGATTCGGGCACAAGTTGTTTTGCCCACTCCACGAGGACCGCAGAAAAGGTAAGCGTGTGCAAGTTTGCCTGTCTTAACCGAGTTTTTAAGCGTAGAAGTAAGCGAACTCTGACCGACGACTGAGTCGAATGTCAAAGGACGGTATTTTCTCGCCGATACTATATATTCCATGTCTTTTACGTGCTATATGTAAAAAAGTGTGGCAAATTTATGATTTTTTTTTTATATTTTGAACAATTAATCAAAAAAAGTTCGTAATTTTGCACACGAAATGACATTAATAAATAAAATAGGAAGTTTTATATTGCACAACAAATACTGGATTGTTATGTTTTTGGGCATACTGATTGTCGGCTTTACAGGCGACAACAGTATTCTACAGCATCTTGAGTATCAAAACGAAATTGATAATATTGAGAGTGAAATAAACAATTACAACAAAATATACGAGGAAAGTCAGCACACCATAAAGATGATCCAAACCGACCCTCACGCCATTACGAAAATTGCGCGAGAGAAGTATCTCATGAAGGCTGACGACGAGGATATCTTTGTATTTTCAAACGACACAAGAAATGAAGGAACTAACTAAGACTCAAGCATATACATTCCTCTCTGGAGGAATCATGATGATCATTGGCGCACTCACAAACCTTGTGGCTGACATCCCAGTCTTTGTACCTACACTTTTAGCGGAAATATTACATGAAATAGGTGCTTGCATATTCCTCTTGGGGGCAGTATGTTTTGCCTCTATGCAGATGATGCAGACATACAATGGAGAAGACATCACGCTGAATAGACTGCGCAAAATTCAGATTATTGGAGACATTGCATTCATCCTTGCTGGACTTTTCCTTATGGAGAAGAGTTTCCGCTTTGCGTTTCCATTCTTCTCAGGCAGCATTGAACAGCTGAATTTCTATACCCAGTATATCAATAACAACTGGATAGTTTTCCTCCTTATTGCAGCCGTTTTGGAAGTTTATACTACTCATAGAATAGCCAATCTTATTAAAAAAACTTAAAAATCACCCCCTTAATGCAAATTATGGGGGCATTTTTATGGATATTATTCCGAAAGTTAGTAAATTTGCACGCGTTTTGATAGACAGCTAACAACAAAACTGTCCGTAATTCTGCAAAAATATATGAACAGATATTCATTATATATAATAATGTATAGCGCCTTAGCATTCGTACTTTCATCTTGTGGCGCTTCTTATAGCATCAAAGGCTCCTCTGATGTTTCAAATCTTGACGGTCAGAAATTCTATTTGACAACATTCAAGAACGAAGACATGGCAAACCTTGATTCTTGCGACGTGCTGCACGGACAGTTCAAGTTTGCTGGCAAAACGGATTCCGTTGCCTTGGCCTTCATAACAGTAGAAAACTCTCCACTTATGCCACTTATACTTGAGGATGGAGAGATTCTGATTTCACTGAATTCCGCAAACCAAAACGTTACTGGTACGGCACTCAACGACAAATTCACGAAATTCCGCAAGGAACTTGACAAGATTGACGGGGAAATAGCAGATCTTCCACGCAAACAGAGCCAAGGAATAATGAATGGAGAGAACGAAGATTCGCTCAACATGCAGCTCAATAATGAATTCATGAAGCTTACGCAAAAAAAGGAGGCCTTGGTAACAAAGTTCATAAGCGAGAATTTCGACTCTCCTCTTGCTGCAGCTGCTTTCCAATACATAACACTTCCTATTCTCATTCAAGGCGGTGCACCAGAAAAGAACGATTGGGTGGAGTCAATCATGATCAAGGCAAACGAGGATTTCAAGAACGATCCTTACGTAAAATTCTATATGGAAAAAGCCGACTATATGGAAGGTGTCATGAACGGAACCATTGAATTACCTAATCAGCAGCAGGCACCAGCAAAAGCTACACCAGAAAGCGCGCCAGCACCAAGCGTAGATGTTCCTACTCCACAAGAACTTGCAACACCTGCTGACAGCACTCAGTAAACACATTCACTTATACAGTATTCAGATATTCATTATATGAATTACCTCATACAAAACGGAAACATCGTCAGCGAAGACAAGGTCTTTGTTGGCGATATTTTGATTTCTAACGATAGGATTCAAACCATTAGTGAAGAGAAAATAACAGATATTCCAGAGGACACAAAAGTCATTGATGCCACGGATTGCTACGTTATGCCAGGCGTAATAGACACTCATGTACACTTCCGTGAGCCAGGTCTTACGCACAAAGCCGACATTGAAAGCGAAAGTCGCGCTGCTGCATACGGTGGCGTAACATCTTATTTCGATATGCCGAACTGCATTCCACAAACCACTGATTTTGATGCTATTAAGCAGAAACAGAAGCTTGCCGCAGAGAATAGTCACGTAAACTACGCATTCTTCTTCGGTGCAACAACAGAGAACACTCATATGTTCAAGGACATTGACAAGAGGACAACGCCAGGCATAAAGCTCTTCATGGGAAGTTCTACAGGTAACATGCTCGTTGATGGCGAAGAGGCTTTGATGAAAGTTTTCAGGACGGCTGCTGAGAACGATCTAATCGTGATGGCTCATTGCGAGGACAACGATATCATAAAGGAACAGACAAAGGAAGTGAAACTCCTCTACGGCGAAGACGCAGACGTATCGCTTCATCCGCTAATCCGCAATCGCGAAGCTTGCAAGAAATCTTCTCTTCAGGCAATGGTTCTTGCCAAGCAGAACAACACGAAGCTGCACATCGCACACATCTCCACCAAGGAAGAAGCGGAAATCTTCACCGACTCCGCAAAGCAACTAAATCTTCCTATCACATTCGAAGCTTGTTTGCCACACATTATATTTAACGACAACGACTACAAGACACGAGGGGCAATCATAAAATGCAATCCAGCCGTCAAGACAATCGACGATCAGGAAGCAATCGTAAACGCCATTCGTGAAGGAAAGATTGCTACCATCGCAACCGACCACGCCCCTCACACATGGGAAGAAAAGCAAGGTGGGTGCCTAAAAGCCACTTCTGGAATGCCTATGCTTCAGTTCTCTCTCGTTTCAATGCTAGAGAAATTCGACGATGTTCTGCTCACATCACGCATGATGTCGCAGAATCCTGCAAAGCTATTCCATATTTCTGAGCGCGGTTTTATCAAGGAAGATTTCAAGGCAGACATCACCATCGTAAAGAAGAGCAACGAGACATGGACATTAACAAAAGAAAACATCCAAAGCAAATGCAACTGGAGCCCTCTTGAAGGCGATGAATTCCATTGGTCTGTTGTTCACACCTTCTGCAACGGAACCCATATTCTTGATAACGGCGTCTTCAACGAAACTTCACGAGGCGAGCAAATAGTTTTCAAATAAGGTTTTCCAATTATAAAGTTGTTGCTTCATGTCCAAAACACATCTTATATTAATAGCACTCATTACCGTTTTCTGCTTTCAAAACAAAGTTTCTGCACAGCCACAGTTACCGACGACTTTGTCATCTGGCAAAGAAAGCACAGCTCGCCCTTTGAACTACTTTCCTGATGGTAAGGACTTTGTCTGCATAAACGGAAAGAACCGTTTCACTCGCCCACTCTACGGAACAAACACGGCATGGCGACTTGAAACCTCCGACTTTCCGATATTCGCTTCTTACAACAAGCCAAAATCATACACTATAACCTTCACTGTCAACGGAATACCGCTTGACTCAGTTGCTTATTGCGAAGCACGTTACGCTCCAGGCAAACGTACATACAAGGTCTTTGACGAACGAATAGGAAACGATACCGTACGACTCAGTGCCTTGGCTCTCGCTGACAAGGAAGGGGCAATTTTCAACATCTATTCGCGTGACAAGCTGGACATCGTCTGCAAGCAATATACCATCCGTGCAAAGAAACTGAGTAGAAACGGTGACATGGGTGCCGACAAGAAAGATGCCTTTGAACCGAACGAACTTGTTAAGGAGATTGTCTTGACAAATCCGTATGTGGTATTTGAAGACAACGAAATTACCACTTACCAGCGTACAGATGCCATGGTTGCAATAAAACATGCAGAGGAAAGGCGTCAGAAAGTTGCCGAATCAATGGTCATTATAACTCCTGATCCATACATAAACACCATTGGCGGAGCATTGGCAACAGCTGCCGATGGATGTTGGGATGACAAAACAGGCGTTTGGCAACATGGCGCAAACGGATGGAGAATGCCATTGAATGGATGGCGAGCTGCTTACATGGGCGACTGCCTTGGTTGGACAGAACGCGCTCGCACTCACTTTGACAACTATGCCGCTTCACAAGTAACTGATGTGCCTGCAACAATTCCGCATCCTACACAGGACATTTCGGTAAACCTTGCTCGTGCAGAAAAAAAATGGGGCACTCAAATGTACTCAAACGGCTACATCTGCCGCAATCCTCAGCAGAACGACAAGATGCATCATTACGACATGAATCTTGTCTATATTGACGAGCTTCTCTGGCACATTCTTTGGACGGGAGATTTGGATTACGCACGCAAGATGTTTCCTGTTATCCAGTGCCATCTAGAATGGGAGAAGCGAAACTTTGATCCTGATAACGACGGTCTTTACGACGCTTATTGCTGCATTTGGGCAAGCGATGCTCTCTACTACAACTCAGGAGCCGTAACTCACTCATCTGCTTACAATTACCGCGCAAACAAGGTTGCTGCTGACATTGCAGAGAAACTCGGAATTGATCCAACTCCTTACCGCGAGGAGGCTCAAAAGATAAAGACTGCAATCAACAAGCGGCTTTGGCTGAGCGACGAGGGCGTATGGGCAGAATTTCAGGACTTTATGGGAGAAAAGCGCCTTCATACCTCCCCAGCCCTTTGGACAATCTATCATGCCATCGACTCCGATGTCAGCGACATCAACCAGTACTACAAAGCAACTCGCTGGATAGACAAGAACATTCCGCACATACCTATAGAAATCGCCACAGTTCCCAATGGTTTCGCCGCTGATCAAAAAGCCACAATTTCCAAAACGTCCCCTTCTGATCTTTCTACCGTAGCCACCACTAACTGGTTGCCTTATTCTTGGAGCATCAACAACGTAGCCTCAGCAGAGGTTTACCATACTGCCCTCGCATATTGGCAGGCAGGACGTCCAGAAGAAGCCTTCAAACTTTTCAAGGCAAACGTGATAGACGGCATGTATCTTGGTGGATGTCCAGGAAACTTTGGTCAGATCAGCTTCTACGACCGCGCTCGAGGCGAGTGTTATCGTGATTTTTCCGATTGCGTAGGAATTGCTTCAAGAGCAATCGTACAAGGTCTTTTCGGCATCTACCCAAACATGCTTGACAGCACTATCGTGATACGTCCTGGCTTTCCTGCAGATTGGGAACATGCAGAACTACACACTCCGTACATGGATTACATTTACGAAGTGAAAGACGGAAAACCAAGAATATCTATTTCAACTAATTACGAAAAGAGACCAAGAATTTACATTGAGGATATTGTTGGGGAAATAACCACTTATCAGCCAATCGCTAAAGCTAATAATACTGCGGAAGAATTGGCTAAGACGTATTGTACAAATATTCCAAAATTCGCTTTGAACGACAAGACGCAATTCACAGAGGTTGATTTACAGTCATTCTACAACGCTAAGGTGGAGGACATCTTCAAGAACGAATATCTTTCGCCACGTTCTCCTTATACTACTCTTGAGATTCCCAAGCAAGGAATCGGTGACTGGTGCAGCACAAAGGAAACGGCTGACATAAAGTGCACAGAACCTATCGTTTACACTTCGCTATGGGATAATTATCCAACATCTGTCGAAATACCTCTTGACAAGATTCAGAAGAGTAAGGACAAAAAGAAGAAAACTACGAAGATTGACCATCATGTAGGTATGCTACTAGAACTTGCCGGCTCTACAAACCACATGCAATGTCATATTGACAACGCTACAATTACCATCACTTACAAAGATAAGACGACTCAGGTTGTACCTCTTCGCAATCCAAACAACTGGGCACCGATAGAGCAAGACTTCTACACGGATGGTCGTGCGTTCAAGATTGACACTCCTCGCCCATTGCGCAGACAATTTACTACAGGTAAGCTTTTTCACAACCTTGAAGAACTTGGAGGCGGAACAGGACCTATAGGCACTCTTATGGACGAACGTTTTACCGCCAACAGTAAAAACGAAGAGATTGCACGTTTCAATAATCGTAGGATTGATGGCGGAGCTTCAGTTCTGCTATACGTACCTATTGACAATAGCAAAAAATTGAAATCTTTGACACTCACCACTCATTCCAACGATGTTGTTGTAGGCTTAATGAGCATAAAACTCTTTTAAGTTTGCCTTTACAAAGCAAAGATGGAAATAAAAACTGAGTTAAATTTGTTTCTAAGGAAAAATATTAGTAACTTTGCACCCATGAAAAGATTTATTATATCAATTATTTTAATATTCTCAGTTATCACGATGATGGCAGTGCCTGTTTTACGTGGTCAATGGAGAACAATCACGCTTGGTGATGGTACGCAGGTAAAAGTAGAAGCTGTTGGTGACGAATGGTGTCATTTTTGGCGTAGTGCTACAGGCAATGCCTATATCGAAAAGAACAACGTTTATGTAAAAACTGATGTCCACAAGCTCCAAGAAGCTGCAGAAGTAAAACGTACAGAGGTGAACGCTCATCGTGCTGCTCGCTTTGAAAAGTATTTCGGTAATCAGTATGGGACAATCTCTAACGGCAAGCGTAAGGCTATTGGCGGATTCAAGCAACTTACAGGAGTTCATAAGGGACTTGTGCTCCTAGTGGAGTTCAACGATTTCCATTTCCTTCCAGAGCATACATCTGATTTCTATAGGAGGGTGCTTAACGATGGTGGTGTGATGCATGCTGACCTTGCAGAAAGAGGGTATGGCGAAAGTGTGAAGCAATATTTCTATGACCAGTCGAACGATAAGTTTTCTGTTGATTTTGATGTTGCTCCTATCATTCGTATGCCTAAAAATCACGACTCATATACGAATGATATGCGTGGTATTATTCGTTATGCCATAAATGAGCTTAAGCAAGATCCTAGTTATGATTGGGCTCAGTATGATTGGGATAATGACGGCGAGATAGATATGGTATTCGTGCTTTATGCTGGCTATGGGCAGGCCACAAAGACTGACGACCTGACACTTATCTGGCCTCACGAATCAACTATTGGCTACAGCAAGCCAAATGCTGGCGGGAAGGTTTTCAACACTTACGCTTGTGCCAACGAGATAAACTGGAACTTCGGGGAGGGTGATCTTGATAGCGGTATTGGTACGTTCTGCCATGAGTTTGCCCACTGTCTTGGTTATCCTGACCTTTATGACATTTGTAGCAATAGTGGTCCTGGATGCAATCTTACTTCTATGAACTATTGGGATCTCCTCGATTCAGGAAGCTACAACGGCGGCGGCTTCTGTTCTGCCCCTTTCTCTATCTATGAGAAGATGACTGCAGGTTGGATTACTCCTGCCGAACTGGAGGTAGACAAGGAGTACAACAATCTTCGTCCTATCACAGACAAGGATGGCGGCGATGTGCTTGTAATGACAAATCCTAACAACAAGAATGAGTTTTATGCTTTTGAGCCTATCCAGAACAGAAGTTGGGCGACAGGTTTCTATGGCGCAAAAGGTTTGCGTATTCTTCATATTGACTACAATGCAAATATTTGGAGTTATAATCTCGTAAACTGCGCACAATATCCTAACTACAACAAGAGATCTCGCTATACTTACATTCCTGCAGATGGTAGTTATGTCTGCGAAAAGACATCGCAGATAAAGGGTGACCTATATCCTTATAAAGGCGTTAGAGAATTTGCTGGAGAATGGTCCGCAGGTGACCAAAATGGCGACAAGAAATGTAGTATCAAACTTACAGACATCACACTGAATGAAGATAACACCGTCTCATTCAAAACAGTCTTAAACGAAGGTACACCAAACGAACGTCCTGAAGGAGCAGTATTCTACGAGTCGTTCAACAAGTGTATCGGTACAGGCGGTAATGATAACATTTGGAGAAGCAACGAAACTGATGATTTGATTACGGATAATGTCTGGACAACAACTGCGGGAAAAGGTGCAAACAAATGTGCCATGTTCGGCACTAACACTCAGGTAGGTATTGCAACTACCGAAAACATAATCATTGAGCCAGGAGAATATATAGTGAAGTTCAAAGTTGGAAGCTATAACACAGAAACTGGAAGTATCACATTAGGTGATCCTAGCAATGACAACACCTTCTTTGAACACACCACATTCAATGTAGAATCCGACAAGTGGAACGAATGCGAAACATACATGAAAACAGACGGAAACCTTTCTCTCCGTTTCAGAGGTCCTGCAAGAAAGCGTTGGTTCCTTGATGAAATAAGCATTGTAAAGGATGGATCTTCTACTGGTATCCAAGAGATAACAAATGCGAAAGCAACCGCTAAGACACCATCATTCAATCTTCAGGGACAGAAAGTAGATGGCGGCTATCGCGGTATAGTTATCCGAAACAAGAAGAAATTCATAAAATAAACATCAACATGGATCAGGTACTAAACGAAAATATCTCCAAGCCTGGGGTGTATAGCGGTATGATAATGGGCATTCTGAACTGCACTCCAGATTCCTTTTTCTCCGGCTCAAGAAAGCAAACAGAAGAGGAAATACGTCAGCGTGCTATTGAGATAGTCGCTGAAGGCGGTGATATCATTGATGTTGGTGCCTGCTCCACACGACCTGGCTGCACACTAGCAACGGAAGAAGAGGAATTGGAACGCCTTCGCTTTGCTCTTCCTGTAATCAGGGAAGCAGCCCCTACAACACCTCTTTCAATTGACACATTCCGTCCGAACGTGGTAAGAGAATGCGAAAAAATCCTTGCCGAAAGCACTCATTTCAATTTGCTTGGCGGTAAGTCGTTCATTGTAAACGACATTTCAGAAGGCGAGAATCCAGAAATGTTTACAACTGTCGCAGAACTCGGATTGCCTTATATCCTGATGTCAACAAAGCCTACAATCAGGGAAATGGTTATAAGTTTCGCTGAGAAAGTACAGAAACTCCGCGATCTTGGAGCAAAAGATATCATACTTGATCCCGGTTTCGGCTTCGGCAAAACACTGGAGCAAAACTTCGAGGTTTTGAAGGACATCAGTTTACTTCGCGATTTTGAGCTTCCAATACTCGTTGGAGTGTCTCGTAAATCAATTATTTTCAAGACACTTGGTTGCACACCAACAGAGTCGCTTAATGGAACAACCGTCATAAACACTATTGCTATTATGCAAGGAGCTGCTGACATTCTGCGCGTTCACGATGTTAAAGCAGCAAAAGAATGCTTACAACTGACAGCCCATATTCTATAATATATGCTGAAATACTTGAACATAGGTTGGATAGATCTGCTGGACATCCTTACTGTAACACTCCTGTTGTTCTATCTTTACAGAATACTCCGACGCTCACGAACACTTTACGTATTCGTGGGCATCGTTATATTCCTACTCCTATGGCTTGCAAGCCAATCTCTCAACTTCAAGATGTTTGGTGTCATCATGCAGGAGTTTGTCAGTGCTGGAGCCGTTTCACTCGTCGTTATATTCCAAGACGAAATCAGAAAGTTTTTTTATAATCTCGGCTCAAACGAAAAGGTAAAGAACTTCATTTCCTCTCTACATACCGAACAAAAGGAGAACGACGAGAAGAATAAGCAGAAGATGGTGCCTGTTGTTATGGCTTGTATCAGTTTGGCACGCCATAAGGTTGGCGCACTAATAGTCCTGGAAAAAGAGCAGAAGCTTGACGAATACATACAGTCAAGCGATGTCATAGACGCTAACATCAACCAGAGATTGATTGAGAACATCTTCTTCAAGAACTCTCCGCTTCATGACGGAGCTGTCATCATTTCAAATGGAAGAATAAAAGCCACAAGCTGTATCTTGCCTGTAAGCCACGACTACAACATTCCAAAAGAATTGGGGCTTCGCCATCGTGCAGCTTTGGGCATCTCTCAGGAAAGCGATGCACTTGCCATTGTTGTATCTGAAGAGACTGGCAGAATTTCTGTAGCAGAAGGTGGACGTTTCCACCTTAGACTCACTTCAGAGCAACTCGAGCAAATGATAGCGCGCTAAAGAAGCCCTCCCAACCCTCCAAACAAGGAGGTAACTCATAATCTCTATGATCCACAAAACGCTGACATACAAAGACCTCGGTGTCACCCTTCCCGACATCTACGAACAGATGGGGTACGGTTCTTCTACTGATGCAGAGATAGTCAACTATGTTAGTGAAGACGTAAAGGCTGAAGTTGCCGAGATTCTGAAAGAGATTGAGTCATTCCTAAAGCCCGAGCTCTGCTTCTACATAACCAAGGGCGAGCTTTCTGCCAAGGAAGTAACCACTATTCCAAGCAGTTTTGCCGCTGGTAAAGTAGCCAAAGTTCCAGAAGAGTCCACTTCAGGCAGCTTCTATCTCACCACCAACGGCTGTACCCTAAACATCGGCAAGATTATCCATCACCAGCTTCGCGGCTCTTCGCTTTTCGCTTTCTTTGTCTGCACAGCCGGGCAATCTTTCCAGAACTATCTTAATAAATTAAAGGAAGAGGGCGACATGATGAAAGAGTTTACTGCAAATGCCATTGGTAGCGTTCTTGCCGAGAAAACAGCAGACTGCATGGAGCGTGAACTTGAAAGTTTCCTTTCCCAACATTCACTTTCTCACACAAACCGATTCTCCCCTGGATATTGTGGATGGCACGTCAGGGAGCAACAATTTTTGTTTTCTACTTTTCCTGTTTTAAATCCATGTGGTGTACAACTCACGGAATCGTCACTCATGCTGCCAATAAAATCTGTTAGTGGAGTTATTGGTATTGGTGATAGCGTGAAAAAACTTGAATACACCTGCGGACTTTGCGATTTCACAAAATGTTACAAACGCAGAAAAAAGAGCATATAAGCCAACAACTTCTCAACTTACGATTTCATTTTTTTACCCCCATTTTTTACGCTCATTGTAAGCAAAAGCACATTTAAACGCTTACAATCTGCGAAATCGTAAGATTTTTTACTCTAAATAACTACAAAAAACTTTTGTTTGTATCGCAAAAAGTCGTACCTTTGCACCCGGAAACAAGGACAAAGGCAAACAACTTGCCGTACCCCAAAGCATTCGCTTCGGTCATCAACACTAAAACACATCACATATAATACAAAGAAAGAATATGAAAAAGATTGTTATGACACTTGCAGCACTTGCCCTCATGGCTGGTGCAAAGGCACAGGACACAGTAGAAGCAGAAGTATCTGCAGACATCGTAAGCGCATATCACTGGCGCGGTCAGGAACTCGGCGAGGCTGCCATCCAGCCTACTCTTGGAGTTTCATACAAAGGTCTCTCACTCACAGCTTGGGGAAGTACTTCTCTCAAGGGAAATGACGACCGCAATGAATTGGACCTCACCCTCGCCTATTCCATCGGTGGATTCAACATCGGAATCACTGACTACTTCTGCGTTACAGGCAAACCGAAGTATTTCTGCTACGAATCACACAAGACCGCTCACACTTTCGAGGCTAACATCGGTTACGACTTCGGCGCAGTGAACCTTCAGGCTTACACAAACATCGCAGGTCTTGACGGCGTGAACAAGGATGGCGACCGAGCTTACTCCACTTACATTGAGGCTAAGGCACCATTCACCCTCGCAAACCTCGAATGGGAAGCTGCCGTCGGAGTAGTACCTTTCGCAACATCATTCTACGAAAAAGCAACCGACTTTGCCGTAACAGACATATCACTTCAGGCTACAAAGGACATCAAGATCACTGACAGTTTCTCGCTTCCAGTCTTCGCCGGTCTTCACGCTAACCCTAGCACAGAGAAACTCGCCTTCGTAGTAGGCGTTACACTCAAGCCTTAAAGTCACGCTCCCCAGAGAAGACCAGCTCCCTAAAGAGAAACTTGCTTCTCCCCCAATAAGCCCCCGTGTCACGAGCGTTACCTCGTGGCCCCTCACCAAAAACTAAAATCCAAAAACTAAATACAAATATGGCAAACTTAAGATTCAAAGCAGTAGAAGAAGCTTCTAAGAAGAAGGCTGTTGAAGTAGCTAAGGCTACAGCTCGCCCTTCAGAGTTTTACGCAAAGTATGTATTCGACCGTGCGAAGATGTTCAAGTATCTTCCAGCCGAAGTATATGCAAAGCTCGTTGACGTAATGGACAACGGCGCAGCTCTTGATCGCTCTATCGCAGACGAGGTAGCGGCTGGCATGAAGCGCTGGGCTATGGACATGGGTGTCACTCACTATACACACTGGTTCCAGCCTCTTACTGAAGGTACTGCCGAGAAGCACGATGCCTTCGTAGAACACGACGGCAAGGGCGGTATGCTTGAAAAATTCTCTGGTAAGCTCCTCGCTCAGCAGGAACCTGACGCATCTTCTTTCCCATCAGGCGGTATCCGTAACACTTTTGAGGCTCGCGGTTACTCAGCTTGGGACCCTACATCTCCAGTCTTCATTATTGACGACACACTCTGTATCCCTACAGTCTTCATCTCTTATACAGGTGAGGCACTCGACTACAAGGCACCACTTAAGAAGGCTCTCCACGCTGTAAACGTAGCAGCAACAGCCGTTTGCCAGTACTTCGACCCAAGCGTAACAAAGGTTATTTCTAACCTCGGTTGGGAGCAGGAATACTTCCTCGTTGACGAAGCTCTCTATGCAGCTCGCCCAGACCTCATGCTTACAGGTCGCACACTCATGGGCCACGACTCTGCAAAGAACCAGCAGATGGACGACCACTAGTTGGGAACAATTCCAGAACGCGGTCAGGCATTCATGGAGGATCTTGGGTATCAGGCACTTGGGCTGTCTATTCC
>JAZLKJ010000140.1:0-11711 GCA_045597565.1 Prevotella sp.
GCTATCAACATCTGGCATACCGACACCAATGACACGATCGGCGCCAAGAGCCTTGCAAAGAATGGCGGCAGCTACGGTAGAGTCTTTTCCGCCAGACATTCCGACTACGACATTTGCATTTGCACCATTCTGTGCAAACCAGTCCTTTGTCCATTGGATGAGGTCATTAGCGACCTGCTCTGCATTGAAATTATATTTTTCCATACAATCTGATTATATACATTAAACTTTCTGCCTAACTTCCTGAAGTCCCTCAATGCGATTCAGTTCCTTGATAATAACCTTAAGGTCGTTGCGGTCATGGACGCGAAGGTCGATTACGCCTTCGAAGAGATTGTCATCGCTAACCGTAAAAAGAACCTTCGAGATATTGATATTCATCTTACCAGAAAGTATTTCCACCACATCATGTACCATGCCGACGCGGTCGATTCCTCGAAGCAGGATAGTAGCAGTAAACGTATGCTGCTGATGCATATCCCACTTAATGTCAAGTATGCGGTTGCCATAGCTTACTTTCAGTTTATTGGCAATAGAACAGTTGCGCTTATGAATGACGATGTGGTTATTACGATCGATAAAACCGAGAGCATCATCACCAGGAATCACGTGGCAGCACTTAGGGAAGATGAACTGCGAGATATTCTGGTCGGTAACGTAAACCGGCTGCTTGCGGTTGAAGTCTTTATCTACAATAATGTAATCTGCCTTTTTGGAGAGCACCTTTTTCTTTTTACCGAGGAATGGTATAAGACTCTTCCAAGACTTTCCACTCTCTTGCGGACGGACATTATCCTGTACGACAGCCTTTGCATCCTGCTCGTCAAGAACAATGTCGCCACGACCTATCTCTATAAGTAACGCCTCATGATCTTTTTTCTGATGAAGGGCACAGAGTTTCTCTACGGCAACCGTAGAAATCTCAAAGCCCTGACCTTTCAAGAACTCAGAAAGCATCTGCTCACCGCGTTTTTGGAGTTCACGATTCTCACGTCGCAGAATACCCTGAATTTTGTTTCGCGCCTTGGCTGTTGACACGAAGGAAATCCAAGATTCCTTGACATGCTGCGAATTGGACGTAAGAATCTCCACCTGATCACCACTCTGCAGCTTATGACTCAGCGGTACCAGTTTATGATTGACCTTCGCACCGATGCAGTGGCTACCAAGGAACGTATGGATAGAGAAGGCGAAGTCGAGTGCCGTACAGTTTGCCGGCATAGTCTTGATCTCGCCCTTAGGAGTAAAGACAAATATTTCGGAAGCAAAGAGGTTGAGCTTTATGGCATCAAGGAAGTCCATAGCGTCGGGCTGAGGATCGTCAAGAATCTCTTTGATCGTAAGCAGCCATTTGTTGAGTTCGGTATCCTCCTCTATATTCTCTGCTGGCTTAGCCTGCTGCTCGTTTATAAGCTCGCCACTCTCGTCCTTGTAGCGCCAGTGTGCGGCAAATCCTTGCTCAGCAAGATCGTCCATGCGGTCGGAACGTATCTGCACCTCCACCCATTGTCCGAGGTGCGACATAAGTGTAACATGGAGTGCCTGATAGCCATTAGCCTTAGGATGAGACAGCCAATCACGAAGACGGTCAGGGTGGCTCTTGTACAACTTACTTATAGCAACATAAATGTTAAAGCACTCATTGACTTCCTCGTCCCGATTCTTCGGTTGGAATATTATTCTTACGGCGAGAATGTCGTAAATCTGATCAAAGGTAACGTGCTTTGTCTGCATCTTATGCCAAATGGAATACGGACTCTTCACACGTGCCTTGAGCTGATACTTCACGCCCATATCCTTGAGTACAGCAACAATTGGAGCTGTAAACTCATCAAAGAGGCTCTGTCGTGTAGATTCCGTATCAGCCAACTGCGCTGTTATACGGTCATACTCCTCAGGATGCTCATACTTGAACGAAAGATTCTCCAGTTCGGTCTTTATCTTGTTCAGTCCGAGTCGGTTGGCAAGAGGTGCATAAATATATAATGTCTCGCCAGCTATCTTATACTGCTTGTTGGCAGGTTGCGAAGCGAGCGTACGCATGTTGTGCAGACGGTCGCATATCTTCAGCAGGATAACGCGGATATCATCGCTCATGGTGAGCAGCAGCTTCTTGAAGTTCTCTGCCTGAGCAGAAGCCTTGTCGCCGAAGATTCCGCCAGAAATCTTTGTCAGACCATCAACAATCTGTGCTATCTTCTTTCCAAACAGGTTCTCAAGATCCTCAACCGTATAGTCGGTATCTTCCACCACATCATGAAGCAGTGCTGCGCAGATACTCGTAGAACCCAGTCCCATCTCCTTGCAAGCAATCATTGCCACGGAGATAGGGTGCATGATATACGGTTCACCCGAAAGACGCTTCACTCCGGCATGAGCCTGACGAGCGAAATGAAACGCCTTGGTTATTATATCAACTTTCTTGCGATGGTTAGAGGCCAAATAGCAATCAAGCAGTTCTTGAAAAGCTTTGTCAACCATGTTATCCATAAGTAATAACTTTTATTTACTGTCTTATTTCTACACGAGAGCGTCGTGTGAAGAGAGCAGAACGGTTATGTGCAGCTATATCATCAAAGTTATCAATGAAAGCTCCTATTGCAGAGTCCGGAAGTCGCAGAATTGCCGGATTTGCTTTTGAGCCACAGACGATGTCCTTGCGGTAGGAAGGATTCAGCGTACGAAGCTCGTCCATGCTGACACCAGTCTTAGCGGATATCTGGGAGAAATGAATCTGCTTGTTTACCATAACGGTATCAGAGTGTGCAGGAAGTTTAGTGCGCATAGGGCAAACACCATGGTCGCAATAGTAGTTCATTGCATAGTTGGCTGCGATGAAGGCTGGCACATAGCCACGTGTTTCCCTTGGAAGATATGGGTAGAGAGCCCAATAGTCAGCTGTTCCACCAGCACGTTTCATGGCTTTCTTCACATTACCAGGACCACAGTTGTACGAAGCAATCACTGTGCTCCAATCGCCAAAGATGTTGTAGAGATCGCGAAGCATTCTCGCAGCAGCATAAGAAGACTTGATAGGGTCACGGCGCTCGTCAACGAGGGAGTTTATTTCCAAGCCATATTGCTTACCTGTAGCAGGCATAAACTGCCACAGACCAGCGGCACCGACAGGAGAAGTAGCCTTCGGATTCAAGGCTGACTCAATGACAGGCAAGTACTTCAACTCAAGTGGTACGCCGTATGCTTCAAGAGCCTCCTCAAATATAGGAGTGTAAAAATTTGCCGCACCTATCAGACCTGCTACAGAACGTGGGTTGCGCATATAACGGTCAATGAGTTTGCGTACGAGGTCATTGTAAGGCATTTCCATGATATAAGGCAGACGTGAAAGACGCTCTATGTAGTCTTCCTCTGTAAACGAAGCCGCAATGTTACGGCTATTACACTCCTGTTCCTGCAGGTAAGTCTCAGAGTAGTACTGTCCGAGCAAATCGTCTATTTCGCTCTGCTTCATACCTTCTGGTATGCCGATAACCTGTTCCGTACCGTCATCCTCGAAGAAAGAGATGTAGTCTTGCTCCGTGAGGTCGGCAATGTTCTTTTTTTGTGTCTGTGCGTCTGCACTCGCTAACATAGCGAGCATTGCAAACGAAAGTATTATCTTCTTCATATTTCTTCTTTAACGTTTATTTTCTCTATTATGCATATTTCAAATATCAGAATTTCAGTTGACACTGAACTCCCACAGACGAGCTCTCCAAAGGATTGCGCGAGCGACCACTGTTTATCACAGTAGGTTCCACCCGCAGCGAAAGATCTTTTGATATATCAAATTGTGATAATGACGCATCAACGTATGCATCTATTACCGAGAGCGCATAAACACCGATTAGACAGAATATGGACAAGTCGCGATAGCGGCGGTAGAAGTCCTTGCGGCGTTTGAACAAATTCTCATAGCGTGACTTGTTAGAAGCGTTTATCTGCGCTCCAAGGTGCATGAATGAGTTGTAGCTCTGCGTCTCGGGATCATCGTCCATAAGGTCGAGGTAAGCGCGAGAATAGTCAGTGTACATCATGTTGTTCCATCGCCAAGCATACACACAACCAACCATTCCACCATAAAAGATAGGCAGTTTCCAATACTTGTGGTTGTAAATCTGTCCTGCTCCCGGCATCACGATACCGAGCCACATGGCTCTCTTTGGCGAAGGTGTCCAAAACTCATTCAGTGACTTTGCAATCTTCTCAGAATCCAAAGCCTTCAATTTTCCGTCAACAAGGTCGCCTATCGTTATCGTATCTTCCGCTGTCAGCATGTCATCCACACGTACCGTATCGGCACCCTCTAGTGCCACATTGACAATCGTATCACCACACGTTTCCATTGCCCACAGCGATGTGCAGACAGACAATAGGAAGATTATTATGAGTGTAAGTTTTTTCAAGTTTTCTGGTTTAAAAGGATGTGCTCACCATTTACTTTTTGAGCACGTTGAGTATCGTTTCAAGTTCCTCTGCATTCTTGAATGCCAGCGTTATCTTTCCGCTGTCGGAGGTTGTGCATGAAACCTTGGTTTTTATTCCGCCGAACACTCCCGAGAACATTCCGTTCAGTTCATTCTCGCGAGCAGACAACAGTTTTCTGTCGGCAGCGGTCTTCTTTGCCGTCGTAATACCCTTCTTTATGGCATTGACATATTCCTCCACCTGACGTGTAGAGTATTTGTTCTTTTGGATTTCACGGAAGAGTCGCACCTGCTCAGAAGGGCTCTCTAAACCGAGCAATGCGCGTGCAGCTCCCATCTCAATTTCTTTGCTCTGGAGTGCCATCTGCACCTCTGCCGGCAGACGGAGCAGACGCATGAAGTTTGCCACCTGGGCACGACTTTTTCCCACACGTTCTGCCACGCGTTCCTGTGTCATGCCTGTAGAATTTATTAGGTGCTGATAGGCCAGGGCTATCTCTATAGCGTTGAGGTCCTGACGCTGTATATTCTCCACCAGCGCCATCTCCATCATGGTCTCGTCAGTAACGGTGCGAATATATGCAGGTACAGTCTTCAATCCTGCACGCTGTGAAGCTCTCCAGCGACGTTCTCCGGCTATAATCATGTAGCTGCCAGGTTCCTTCTCACGAAGAGTGATAGGCTGAATGATGCCTATCTCGCGGATAGAAGCTGCAAGATCGTCAAGTGCCTCATCGTCAAAGACGCGACGTGGCTGATCGGGATTTGGCTGTATCTGCGAGACAAGAATCTCATTTATTGTCGATGAACCTTGAGCCTGTGGTGCCTCAGTGGATATAAGGGCATCCAGGCCACGACCTAAGGTTCGCGTCGTATTGTCAGATGTAAAGTTTGTATATTTTTTCTTTATTCCCATTTTTGTGTTGTTTTTCAGACAAGAATTATCAACAATGCTCAAGAAAGTTTCCTCGAGATCATTCTCTTGCCACAATCTCTCGTGCAAGAGCCATGTAGTTCTTTGCTCCTACGCAGTTAGGATCGTAGAGAATAGCAGGCAGACCGTGTGAAGGAGCTTCGGAGAGTTTCACGTTTCGCTGGATGATAGTCTTGAAGACGAGCTCCTGGAAGTGGCGCTTTACCTCCTCGTATATCTGATTTGCCAAACGGAGACGCTGATCATACATCGTCAGCAAGAAGCCTTCTATCTCGAGTCCTGGATTGAGTTTCGACTTTATTATGCGTATCGTATTGAGCAGCTTACTGATTCCTTCAAGTGCGAAATACTCACACTGCACAGGGATTATTACGCGGTCGGCGGCAACAAGAGCGTTTACGGTAATCAGTCCTAACGACGGTGAGCAGTCTATGAGTATATAATCGTAGTCGTCAATAATTGCCTTGAGCATATCTCGCATGATAAACTCACGACGTTCAAAGTTTATCATCTCTATCTCGGCACCAACAAGGTCTATGTGGCTACAAATGATGTCAAGTCCTTCCATGTCGGTCGTAAAGACTGCTTCACGCACATCCTTGTCACTAATGAGACACTCGTAGAGCGAGCAGTCAACAGCCGAGATATCAACACCCAGACCGCTTGAAGCATTGGCCTGAGGATCCGCATCTATCACGAGCACGTTCTTCTTAAGCGAAGCGAGCGAAGCTGCGAGGTTTATTGTTGTGGTGGTCTTTCCTACTCCACCCTTCTGGTTAGCCAGAGCTATGATTTTTCCCATATTCGGAAAGTTTTTGTTTTCTCTTTAATGAGCATATTATTCGGGCGCAAAGTTATGAAAAAAAAACATGATATAAGCCCGCAATTAAGTTTTTTTATATAAAACAATACATTCTTGATGTTTTTTGACCTATAAACACCCGAATCTTCGGACAAAAAGCCGTAACTTTGGCTGCGTGAAACGAATACTAATATCAAACGACGATGGCTATCAGGCAAAGGGAATTCGAAGCCTGATAGAAATGCTCAGACCTTTGGGCTGCGAAATAACCGTGTGTGCACCAGACGGTGGACGTTCCGGTCAGAGTTGCGCGTTTACCGTAACAAACTACCTCACGCTCAGACCGCAAGGAGACTGGAACGGCGTAAGAGTTTTCTCGTGTTCAGGCACTCCTGTTGACTGCGTGAAGATAGCCTTGAACCAACTTTATGAAGAAATGCCAGACCTCGTCATATCTGGCATCAACCACGGTGACAACGGTTCCGTAAACACCCACTATTCTGGCACTATGGGGGCTTGTCTAGAAGGCTGCATGAAGCGTATTCCTAGCATAGCTTTCTCACTCTGCGACCATGATCCTAACGCAGACTTCTCGCTCATGACTCCTTTTGTACAGCAGATAGTAAAGGCCGTTCTGGAAAACGGACTGCCAGAATATGTATGCCTTAACGTAAACTGTCCAGCAACAAATCCGAAAACCATTTCACCAGACCCAAATTTCAAGGCATTTTCAGAGTACAAAGGCATCAAGGTTTGTCGAATGACACACAGTTCATGGATAAACGAAATAGACAAACGCGACCATCCAAGAGGTTTTCCATATTATTGGATGGTAGGCACTTATCGCAACGATGAGCCGCAAGCTACCGACACAGACAACTGGGCAATCAACAACGGCTACGTGTCAGTCACTCCTATCCATGTTGATGTCACTGCCTACGAGGCAATGGCAAGCGTAAAAGAAATACTGCATTTATAATTCTGCATTCTGAGTTCTGCATTCTGAATTACAACTATGCGCTACTATCTCATAGCCGGCGAAGCTTCCGGCGACCTCCATGCCTCACATCTCATGCAGCAGTTAAAAAAGCAAGATGCTGAGGCTGAGTTCCGTTTCTTCGGCGGTGACAAGATGAAGGCCGTCGGCGGAACACTCGTCAAGCACTACAAGGAACTTGCCTACATGGGCTTCATCCCAGTGTTACTACACCTACGCACCATCTTCAACAACATGAAGATGTGCAAGCGCGACATAGATCAGTGGCAGCCAGACAACGTTATCCTCATAGATTATCCTGGCTTCAATCTCAGCATAGCAGAATATCTAAACAAAAAGAGAAAGGGCAAGCGTCCACAGATTTCCTACTACATTTCGCCAAAGATCTGGGCATGGAAAGAGTATCGTATAAAGAACATCAAGCGCGATATAGACCACCTCTACTCCATTCTTCCCTTTGAGATTCCGTTCTTCGAGCAAAAGCATGGATATAAGATAGATTATGTCGGCAATCCTACTGCACAAGAGGTGAGGGAATTTACCGCTAAATACACAGAAACGAAGCAGCAGTTCTGCCTCCGTCATGATCTTCCCGCCGACAAACCTATCATAGCCATTCTGCCAGGCAGTCGCAAGCAGGAAATAAAGTCAAACGGTTCCAAGATGATTGCCGCTCTACACAATATCCCATACGTCAAGGAGCATCACGCTACTATCGTCATTGCAGGAGCACCCGGCATAGAACCAGAGTACTATCAACAAGCCATTGATGCACGAGAACACAAGATCATATTCAACGAGACATACAAGATACTCACTCACGCCCACGCAGCACTCGTTGTCAGTGGCACTGCAACCCTAGAGACTGCCCTTTTCCGAGTGCCACAAGTCGTTGTGTATGAGACAGGATTCCATTGGCTTTTCAAAACTCTACGCCGCCTCCTTCTCAAGGTCCGTTGGGTTTCCCTCGTCAACCTTATTGCCAACAAAGAAGTCGTTCCAGAAATGGTTGCCGACACATGTACAGTTCAGCAGATCTCCGCAAACTTCGCCCCACTCCTCGACTCTAGCTCCCCAGAACGTGTAGCGCAACTGACAGGCTATATAGAAGTTGCCGAACTGCTCAGCGAAAAGAACGCACCAGTAGAAGCCTCACGACTCATCCTACAACGTGCTTCTACTAATGTCATAAATTAACTCAGTTGCTTATGCGACAAAACTCATAGGGAAACGCTTCAAAAAATGCATTTTTTGAAGCGTTTCCCTATGAATTACATATCGTTTTCCTTTGCCTTATGATTGGAAATCCTAAGAGATATGTGCACTAGATAAGATTAATAAGCACTTTTCATTCTTCACTTCTTATCTCTCCTCGTCTGGATGAGCGAGGTAGTAAGCGCGGAGGGCTGTTGAAGTGACCTTGATGAAGCCCTTTGCGTCTTCTGAAGACCAAGCCTTTGCAGTCTCGCCATATTCGCCGAGTTTGTTCTTTACAAGGTCGTTTGGTGAGTCAACACCAACTGTCTCGAAGCCGAGAGGACGGAGCTGGAGAGTAACCTCACCTGTCACATTGCGCTGTGAAGAAGCGAGCATTGCCTCGATATCTGGCATTACTGGCTCAAGATACTGGCTCTCGTGGAGGAACATTCCGTACCAGTTGGCAACCTGATCCTTCCAGTACTGCTGCCACTTGGAGAGTGTGTATTTCTCAAGGAAGCGGTGTGCGCCGATGATGAGCATTGGAGCTGCTGCCTCGAAGCCTACACGTCCCTTGATACCGATGATTGTGTCGCCTACATGGCAGTCGCGACCGATAGCGTAAGAAGCACCGATTTCCTCTACTGCCTTGATAGCCTGAATCTTATCGTCGTACTTCTGACCATTTACGCTTACGAGTTCACCCTTCTCAAATCCGAGCTTAAGCTGCTCTGTGCCTTCCTTTGTTGGGTGCTTGAGATAAGCAGTCTCTGGAAGTCCCTGCTTTGAGTCGAGGATTTCGCCACCGCAGATTGAAGTTCCCCAGATACCTACGTTGTATGAATACTTCAGCTTTGTGAAGTCTGCGAAGTAGCCATTTGCGTTAAGATAGTCAACTTCCTCCTGACGAGAGAGGTTGCGGTCGCGAGTGAGTGTGATGATTTCCACGCCTGGTGCCATTACGAGGAATGTCATGTCGAAACGAATCTGGTCGTTGCCGGCACCTGTAGAACCGTGAGCGATGGCATCAGCACCGATCTCCTTTGCATAGCGTGCGATGGCGAGTGCCTGGAAGATACGCTCTGAAGAAACTGAGATTGGATAGCAGTTGTTGCGGAGGACATTTCCGAAAACCATGTACTTGAGTGATTTCTCGTAGTACTCCTGAGTAACGTCGAGTGTAACATACTTTACAGCACCGAGCTTGTAAGCGTTCTCCTCGTTAGCCTTCAACTGCTCCTCTGAGAAACCACCTGTGTTTGCACATGCTGCATATACCTCGTATCCCATCTCCTTTGTGAGATACATCACATTGTAACTTGTATCAAGACCGCCTGAAAAAGCGACTACGACTTTCTTCTTTGACATATTGTTATTTATTGATTTGACGATTTGACGATTTGATGATTGGACGATTTACAAATTTTCTTGTGGAAATTGTTATTTTATTATTCTCGTGGAGAAAATTGTTATTTTTATTATTCTCGTGTGGAAGGTGTGGAATATGTGGAAGTTTTAATATTGTTTACTTTCCACACGAGATAAATTAAGGGAACTATATATTATTTGACCCCAAATAATCATTAAATATTTTTTTTGACAATTTTATGTTTTTATTTTTCTTTTAACAAACAATGTCCAACAATAGACAGAAATTATAAATAAAAATTTTTGAATTAATTCTTGTAAATTGTTGAAAATTCTTGTCTCAAGAAAAAGGGCCAAATTGTATATTAATTATCACCTTCAACACGAGATTCCTTCAGCGATTCCATAGAGAACTTCAGCGTCTGTTCCTCACCGTGCTGCTTAGCTGGGTCGAAGAGCATTGCCGTACAGATGCAGTATTTTCTGCCTGTACGATGAAGCACATCAACGTTGCAGCAGCCTTCGCAGCCACGCCAGAAAGCCTCATCGTCGGTAAGGTCGGCGAAGGTTACAGGCAGATAGCCGAGCTGAGTGTTCATCTTCATCACCGCCGCACCGCTGGTAAGCGAGAAAATCTTTGCGTTAGGCCAGCGCATACGAGCAAGCGTGAAGGTCATGTCCTTGATACGCTTTGCCAGTCCAAGACCGCGGAAGTCAGGATGAACAATCAAGCCGGATGTCGTAACATACTGCTTGTTACCCCACGTCTCTATATAGGAGAAGCCGGCAAACTGACCATCCTTGGAAAGTGCGATAACAGCCTTTCCTTCGCGCATCTTTGTTGCGACATATTCATGCGTACGCTGAGCAATACCTGTTCCGCGCACCTTTGCAGCCTCCGTAATAGTGTGGAGGATTGTATCTACATATATCTCGTGGCTTTCGTCAGCCACCATTACTTCTACTTCTTTCAAGAGTATTATTATTGGTTAAGTTTAAAATTAATCTTATGTATCAGTTCTACCGGCAGCGTGTCTTCGCGCATTACGCAGAAGATGGTGTCGTCGCCGGCTATCGTGCCGAGAATCTCAGGGAGATTGCAATCGTCAATATGATAGGCAACGCTTGAAGCATATCCGGGCAGAGTCTTGATAACTGCCATGTTTCCGGAGAAGGTGATAGACTGAAAGCCTGTAACATCCAGTGAATCGTAATCAGACTTTTCGGGTTCTTCAGCTTCGTCATCAGCTGTCATCCCGAGTCGCTCCATGTTTGCCTTGGTATGCTGTATTGAATAGTAGCGTTTACCGGAAGCTGTGCGACGCTTTATCACATGCAGATGTCGGAAATCGCGGCTCAGCGTAGCCTGTGTGCAAGAAAATCCCTGCTGCTTGAGCAGTTCGAGCAGTTCGCTCTGATTCTCAACACGCATGCTGTCGAGTATGATGCGTATCTGATGGAGTCGAGCCTGGCGATTGAGTTCCTCTTTTGTTTCTTGCATATTTCAGGACGGTAAAAATATTCATTATTCAGCCCGAATATTCTTGCAATTATACACAAAATATTCAGAAAAGCGGTGCAAAATTAAATATTTTACCGAATATTATGCAAGAATAGACAAATTTTCTTACATAAGTTTGACAAGAAACAATAAAGGACCGACCTTATGGTCAGCCCTTAATAAGTTTTGCCTAAAGCGAAGTGTCTTACTTTACCTTGTCAACGATAGCCTTGAAAGCAGCTGGATTGTTGACAGCGAGGTCAGCGAGAACCTTGCGGTTGATCTCGATACCTGCCTTGTGGAGAGCACCCATAAGAGTGCTGTAGCTCATACCCTCGAGACGAGCAGCAGCGTTGATACGCTGGATCCAGAGAGCGCGGAAGTTGCGCTTCTTGTTCTTGCGGTCACGATAAGCGTAAGTTAAACCTTTCTCCCATGTGTTCTTTGCTACTGTCCAAACGTTCTTGCGAGCGCCATAGTAACCA
>JAZLKJ010000141.1:0-6797 GCA_045597565.1 Prevotella sp.
AACTTCTTCGTTGATACTTACGGTGATAATAACTACAACACAGCCGAGCCTCAGAACGTGTGGTACACTACTGGTCACACCTACACTGACTATAAGCCGCTCGCAGCAGAGGTTCCTTACATCGTAAGCTTCCCTGGCTACAGATTCTATGAGTTTGACCTCAGCAGCACATTCTATAACGAGAAGAAGGGCGGCAGCGAGGATCAGCAGACCGTTACGTTTGGCAATAAAGTCCTGGTTGGCGAGTCGCCTATCCACATCAAGGCTACGTCCGGCGATATGCAGACAGCTGTAAGCAACTATCAGCATAAGGGTATCTTCCTCTATACAGAAGATGTGCAATATGCGATGAACAGCAACGGAACGCAGTTTGCAGATGCAGAGCATAACAGTAACGCTAATGTTGTTCTTCCATTCCGCACATACATGGTTAAGAGTAGTGTACATGCAGCTAAGCCTGGAACTATTATCATTGGTGGAACAGTGGACACTGTCAAGGAACTTGACGAAGAATTCGGCGACCCTTCAGAAGGCAACCTCCACGCAAACAAGATGGTTGTTTACAGCAAGAACAGCAACATCTTCATCGAGTCCAACTACGATGCCGATGTCCTCATCCACAATGCTGCCGGACAGCTTGTACGTGCCGTGAAGGTATATGAAGGCACTAACCGCTACTCAGGCTTCAATGCAGGAGTATATATCATCAATGGCAACAAGCTGATAGTGAAGTAAGTATTCAACGTTTTGTTCATATACAAAAAGAGGTCGTGTCAATTTGACACGACCTCTTTTTAACTGTTCATCTCTGCACCGCAGTTGTGACAGTAATTTTGCTATGAGTTTTGGTTTGTTTTGCTATGAGTTTTGCCTCGTTTTGCTATGAGTTTTGATTCGTTTTGCTATGAGTCTTCATTTTTAGCTTACCATGGGAAAGTCTCTGGGTCGTTATCCTTGTTAGATCGGAGGTTGATGTTGAGGGCGTTGATGGCCTCCATGTCCTCGTTGGAAAGCTCGAAGGTCATGATCTCAAGATTCTCCTTGAAATGGTTAGGCTTAGCGCGAGGGATGGTTATGAGGTCACGCTGAATGAGCCAACGGAGAACAATCTGCGATGGAGTCTTGCTGTGCTTCTTGGCAAGATTCTGTATTGTCTCGTTGCCGACAACGTCTATATCTCCCTGTCCGAATGGTCCCCACGCCTGCACCTTGATGCCGAGTGAGTGGTTGTAGGCAATGTTCTCCACCTGTGACATCAGCGGATGAACCTCTATCTGGTTTATCAATGGACGAACCTTTGCATATTCCAGAAGATCCTCAAGGTGATGGCGATTGAAGTTGCTCACACCGAGATGCTTTACTTTTCCTTGTGCTACGTAGTCTTCCATTATCTGCCAAGTCTTCTTCACACAGTCTTTCACCGGCCAGTGGATTAGCAGAAGGTCAATGTAGTCTGTCTGCAACTTGCGAAGACTCTCGTCAATGGACTGTCGGATAGTATCTTCGTCCTCGCGCATGATATTTGTAGCAATCTTTGTAGTGAGGAAAATCTCCTCGCGAGGTACGCCGCTGAGCTTTATGCCCGTGCCTACTTCCTGCTCGTTCTCGTAGCCCTGAGCTGTGTCTATTAGTCGGAAGCCTGCCTCTAGGGCAAGTCGCACATTGTTTATCGCAGTTTCATTGCGTAGTGTCCAAGTGCCTACGCCAAGTTGTGGTATTGTCATGCCGAAGTTTTTATTATGCGTGAAATAATGTTAGGTGCTATGCTTGTTAGAAGCGAAGGTTTACGCCGCCCATGAAAGTGGCTCCAGGCATACGGTAGCCGCTGATGAACTCATACTTTCTGCTGAGGATGTTGTCGCCCTTTACCCAGAGACGGATTCCGTCGCAGAGCTGATAGCCGAGAGTTGCGTTGACGAGGGTGAAGGCTGTTTTTGCAACGTTCTGCATGCCGTCAATCTGCATGACACCTGCTGTGGCAGTCCACTTTCCATAACGCATGTCAGCACCGAGATATCCCTTGTACTTAGGGTTGCCCTCGATAGGCTTGTTCATGTGGAGGAGAGTGTGGTTTGTGTTCAAGCGCCAGTGGCTGTTGATGCGCCATGAAGCTTCAAGTTCTGCACCGCGGTTGAGGAACTCGCCAGTGTTGTAGTTCTTAGTAATGCCGTTGATGTTTGTTGACATTATCATGTTGTCGCCTTCAGTGAGGAAGAGGTTGATGCCGTAAGTGACAGCGCCCTGAAGGAGACTCTGACGCCAAGCAATCTCGTAGTTCCACATGCGTTCTGCACGGAGAGAGTCGTTTGCAATCTTATAGAGGTAAAGCTCCTTTGTAGTTGGGTTGCGGAAGCCCTTGCTGACAGTAGCCTTGAAGACTCCGTTAGAGAGAGGCTTGACAACCATTCCGAATTGTGGCACCCATTCGTTGCCAGCAGTAGAATGATGGTCGTAGCGGAGACCTGCATCGAGAGTGAGCCATGAGGTAACATCCTGACGAACATCCACATAGCCAGCAATCTCATTGTTGTGAGTATGGCAACTCTGCATTCCACGACTGCCAGTAGTAACAATCTCCCCAGTCTCACGGCTTGTGTAGTAAGCGCGACCGTAGATGTGCTGATAGTCCACACCGAGAGTGATGCTATTTCCCTCAATGAGGTTGAGAGTCTGATACCAGCTCAAGCCCGCGAGAGCATCCTTAGAACGGAAAAGTTCTGTCTGAGGCTTTGCGCCTTCAGCATAACCGTCGTTTATCTTGTGGATGCCGAAGTTGTCGTAAACGCTTATGCGACCATTAGTGTTTGCGTAATGGTTCTCAATGCCGAGAGTAGCCACGCCGCGAGTAATCCACTGATCAGCTTCAAACATAGGCTTCTGCTCAGTGCCAGGGTAAGATGCATTGAAATGAGTGACGTCAACGTCTGCAAATGCGTTCCAGTTGTCGCTGAGCTCATAGCCAAGTTTCAGATAGCCGCCATACTGCTCAAATCCCATACGCGGGCGGTGGTTGTCGCTTCTGCTGTACTGTGCTGCCACGGTAGAAGAAAAGCGACCTTGCTTCATCTGATTGCTGATTTCAGTCTGCACTGTACCGTAAGAGCCGGCACCGAGATTGAGGTGAGTCTGAATGCCGTCCTGCTTCATTCCGCGAGTGACGATGTTGATAACACCGCCCATGGCATTGCTTCCGTAGAGGACAGAAGCTGGTCCGCGAACTACTTCCACCTTCTCTGCCATCATTGTCTGATAAGAATCGCTGATGCTATGGCCGAAAACGCCTTGATACTGAGGGTGTCCGTCGATGAGAACAAGCACCTGACCAGCACCTGCTGAGAGTCCGCGCACACCGATGCCGCCGGCAGCACCGCCGCTGACGCCGAATCCCATCACGCCACGCTGGGTGAGCATGAAGCCCGGAACCTGTTCTGCGAGGGTAGGGAGTATGTTAACGCGCTCGTTTGCAGTGAGAGTCTGGCGATCTATCACGCTGACTGTCACTGGCAGATTACGACTTGTAGTGGCAGAACGTGTTCCTGTGACGAGCACTTCGTTTAGGATAGAATCATTTTGTGCGAAAGCATTGACAACCATCATGATTGCCAACACTGAGAATAATTTTTTTTTCATTTTTTGTTATCTAGAAGTTTTTTCTGGTTCCAATGAAACGTCTGAGAGTACCAATGAGGTGTTTTCGTTACATTTTCTTTTGTGGTATATGTAATAGGAAACTAATTCAATAAATATTTTCTTCTCCTTTGGAGATACAATAACTGAGTTGTTTCCGAAACTTATCTCCAAACGATCTATGGAAGCAGCTGGAGCTGCCAGTAATGTATGTGTGGGTTTTATTGATTTGATTTCTTTTAAATTATGTTCTTCAGAGAACAAGAATCCATATTTAATAATTAATTTGTTTTCTGTTATAATATATTTTATACTGAATAGTACAGAGAAAGAAAACAGGAGATTAGCAACAACTATTATAAGGGCGACTATTGAGAAATCTGAAATTAATAAAAATAATGTCGGCACGAAAGTTATTAATACAATTAGTATTATTAACCAAACGTCAACTTTTGATCTAAAGGTATTCTTCATAAAGCTAATTTTTAGCTTCTTCATAGAATAAGAAGGTTTCACCCCCTGTTAATACTAAAGTTTTTATGGAAGGATATTTACATGAGGCTTTATTTATTATTTGTTTTGCAAAATCCACTGACATCCTTTCTGTTCTTGTGGGATTGCACTCAAAACAGCAATTAGTACATGCAGCAGAACATTTGTATGTCAAGATCAATGTTAGTGTTTCTGGCAAAGGGGGTGGTATTATTTTATTATTGTTCATTTAATAAAATACTATTTGAAAGGTTTACAATTATGGTTTCGCAAACTTGAATTAGAGTTCAACAATCACGTAATTCACCTGCTGAGAGTCCACGTACGCCAATGCCACCGGCAGCACCACCGCTGACTCCGAATCCCATCACGCCACGCTGGGTGAGCATGAAGCCCGGAACCTATTCTGCGAGGGTAGGGAGTATGTTTACGCGCTCGTTGGCAGTGAGAGTCTTGCGGTCTATCACGCTGACTGTCACTGGCAGATTACGACTTGTAGTTGCTGAACGTGTACCAGTTACAAGAACTTCATTGAGGATTGAGTCATTGGTACTTTGAGAAAAAGCATTGGTTGCCACAAACGCAGCAACCAATGCAAAGAATAATCTATTCTTCATTTTAAGGGATATGCTTTTATTTTTTAGTTTTATCAATATCAATGATGACATATTTCTTGCTGCCAAGACCAATCTTCTCTGCGTGGTCAATGGTGTGAGTGCCGTGGCGTGAAGTGATTCGTTCGATGAGAGGCTTGTTGTCGTCGCCAGCCTTGCCCTGATAGTTGAACACTTTCTCTACACATGCCTGATCAAGAGCCACTGGGTCAAGACTTGCAAGAATGCCCATGTCCATGAGTTCCGGCTTCTTTGGATGGCCATCGCAGTCGCAGTCAACAGACATGTTGTTCATTACATTAATATATATAACCTTGCCGCCCATGTAGTTGTGAACAGCCTGAGCAGCAGAAGCCATAGATTCAAGGAAAGCGTCCTGAGGCTGAGTGTTCTGCCAAGCAATAGAAGGCACGTCAGAAACGCCGTGAGAGTGGATGTAAGCCTTACCAGCAGTAGAGGCAACGCCGATAGATGCGTTCTTCAACACGCCGCCGAAACCGCCCATGGTGTGACCCTTGAAGTGAGCTAGGTTTATCATGAAATCGTAGTTGGCAAGATGTCCGCCCACGATGTCATACTTAAGCCATTTCTGATCCTTGGTAGGGATGCGAATCTGGTCGTATTCGTCCATGATGTCAACGGCGAAGATTGAGTCGAAACCATGCTCGTGGATTGTCTCCCAGTGCTTCTTAGGGTCTTGGCGTGTACCGCCGTAAGCAGTGCAGCACTCTACGATAGTTCCGTTAACCTTCTCAACAAGGTTACGGATAAGAGTTGGCTTGAGATAGTGAGGATTACCGCCCTCGCCTGTACTGATCTTTACGGCTACGCGACCTTCAGCCTTTACGCCAAGAGCCTCGTATATCTTTACAAGCGATTCTGGTGAGATTTTCTTTGTGAAATATACCTTACTTTGAGCCATTGCTCCAATGCTCAAGAGCACAGAAGCAAAGAGAATAAGTGCTTTTTTCATACGTTAACGTTAAAACAATTGTTTTATAAAAGAACTTTCTTATAATTAAAAGTAAAGTGGAAATAGAAAAAAATGTTTATTTTTTCCTTTTTTTTGTTTTTTTTCTACCTTTGCACCCATATTATCAACTATTAACCAACTTTGTTACCTATGAAAAAAACGATTCTTACTATGCTGGCATGTGCTTTCGCTACATTTGCTATGGCACAGACAAAACCTATTCTTACCATTGAAGGTGGTAAGGTTCAGGGAGTGAGTACTGATATTGAGGGTGTTACGGTGTATCGCGGAATACCTTACGCTGCTGCTCCTATCGGTGATTTGAGATGGAAGGCTCCACAGCCAGTAGTGGCTTGGGAAGGCGTGAAGGTGGCTGACAAGTTCGGTCATCCTGGCTATCAGTCGGTGCATTATCCTGGCGGCTATACCACTGAGTGGGGCTATGGCGACGAATCGCCTTACAGCGAGGACTGTCTCTACCTCAATGTGTGGACTCCAGCAAACGCGCAGCCAGGTCAAAAACTTCCTGTGGCTCTCTGGATTCACGGTGGCGGCTATCGCGAAGGTTGGGGCTCAGAGCCAGAGTTTGATGCTCAGGAATGGGCTGCAAAGGGCGTTATTCTCGTGAGCATAAACTATCGTCTCGGCGTGTTCGGCTTCCTTTCTCATCCAGAGCTTTCTGCAGAAAGTCCTCAGAAGGTGTCAGGAAACTACGGTATTCTCGACCAGATAGAATCGCTTAAATGGATAAAGAAGAACATCGCGCAGTTTGGCGGTGACGTGAACAACGTAACAATATTCGGTCAGAGTGCTGGTGGCGGTAGCGTGAGAACTCTTTGCGAGTCGCCTCTTGCACGCGGTCTTTTCCACAAGGCTATCATCATGAGTGCTGGCGGTCTTTCTCCTGCTGCTGGCAGAGGAATGGGAATGACTCTTGAGGGTGCTGAGCAGATGAACAAGAAGATTCTTGACTGGGCTGGCATCAACTCTCTTGAGAAGATGCGCAGAGCTTCTACAGAGACTGTTCACACCGTTGGCACGCTCTATTCTGCCGTTACTGGCGAACAGGCTCGCATGCCTCTCTCTCCAAT
>JAZLKJ010000142.1:0-5035 GCA_045597565.1 Prevotella sp.
CCTTCAAACATCCTCTATGGGAAGACGCGGAGTAAGTTATCAGAAACGTGTAGCAGACGTAAACAGGATATATGACCAGCACGCTAAGAGCGGTTTACCCAATCGCGAGATATGGCGCAGGTACATATATCCTGTGTACGCTATATCAGAACGGACATTTTACAATATGCTGAAGGTGTCGGAAGAGCCACGAACGGCTGTTCCTGCAGACCTTCAGCTATTCTTAAATTTTGAAGACTGATGGGAAACGAAGTACAAATAATCATCAAGAGAATACTGAAGGACATCCAGGTTGAACTATCAGATGAGTTTGATCAGAACTTTGAGCGAGAGGCATTCTTCAGCGAAGCTTGGGCAAGGCGAAAGAGTCCTACACGCCCAGATGGTCACATATTGGTTGATACAGGCAACTTGCGCCGTAGTATTCAGAGCCGCACAACAGACAACAGTATAACGTTCTTCACAACGGAGCCATACGCGGAAATACATAATGACGGTGGGGAGATAGTTGTGACAGCCAAGATGAAGAAATACTTCTGGCACAAATACTATGAGGCAACCGGTTCTTTTGGCAGGAAGAAAGACGGCAGCCGCAGAAATGACAAACGCACAGTTCAACTAAGTACGGAAGCAGAGTTCTGGAAGTTCATGGCGTTAAAGAAGGCTGGTACAAAGATACGCATTCCTCGCCGCCGTTTCCTTGGTACAAGTCCAGAAGTGGAAAAAGCCGTCCGTGATATAATAGAAGAGAATCTGGAGGGATATATCGAAAACGCAATAGACTTTGAAGTAAAATGAGAAAGGAATTATACAAAGACATTTGTGCAAGCCTTTCACGGCTGTACAAGTTGGCTGATGGCAGCTATATAAAGCTACAGGAGGGTGATGATGTTCCTGAAGGAGCAGAACGCCTGATAAAGTACATTGATCTGTGGAATCATAACGTAGAGTTCATCGAGCAAGAAGAGGCCTGGGACCGCCCTGCAGTATTCGTTGAGTTCACCCCAATACACTGGACTGCAATTCATCCTGGAGTGGAGTACCGAGCGGAGCCTGTGATAAACCTCCATGTGGTGACAGACTGGAGTGGTAGCGTTAGTGCCGAAAGTGAGCTCAGGGATGAAGGATTAGAGGTGTTTGATCTATTGGATGAGATTCATGAATCTCTGTCATGCAGCAGCGGAGAAACTTATGCAGAACTGGACCTTGCAGAAAGCCTGACAAACCATAATCACGAGGACGTGCTTGAAAGTATAGAGAGTTACCAATGTGTTGCTTTTAAGAGCCTCAAATAAACAAGAGAGATCGCCGAACTCGGCGGTCTCTCTTGTTTATGTTAGACATTGAGATCAAACTTGACTCCTTCATCCCCTTCAAGTAACTGGATTGTCCGCTGAAGGTTACTCTCGTAGATGTGGACATTGCCAAGGAACAGTGTGATAGACCTTAGAGGTAGGTCTATCTGACGCGCTATCAGATAGAGGTGGTAAATGTCTGAAGGCAGTCCAAGGTTAGCATCTGAGCTTCGCTGATATGCAGACAATACCAGTTCCCCTTCATCAATCTGGAACTGGATGAGTGAAAGACATGGTGCCTGATTACTTTCTGCATCGGTCGCTCCCAAGAATAGCACATAGTTCTTGCTGTTACGCTTTTCACGGTTTATCTTTGCTACAAGGGGAGGAAGTTTCTCGAAGTAGGTTGGATAACTGTTAACCAGGATGGAACCGCAATAATCCCACCAGTTGATACCCACGTCACGGTATTTTTCCACCTGACGCTCACCCTTCATGAAGAGCTGCAGCTCATTGCGTAGTTTCTTACGTGCGATGTTGTGTCCTTCGAAAATGTCAAGGAGGTCTGCAGGTGTCAATGACAGCTGCTGATTCAGAAGGAACTTGATGTTCCCTTTCTTGTTGTGCTGCATCTTTCCAGAGGTCAACACATGGTCTAAAACCTGATAATACTTGTTCATCTATTCAAATTTTGATTAAAAAATGTTCTATTTTCAAACTTTATGTTAGGAAACCGCTCATATTCCAAATAAAAGTCGTACCTTTGCACCGTCTCACTTACATTATAGCAAAAAAATAGCCTTACTCGGGCGACAGAGGCATATAGCCCCCAGTCGTGTCCGGGTAAGGCATCTTTGTGTTAAAAAGTAAGTGAGACGACTATTTAACAGGCTGGGGGCTTCTTTGTGCCCCCTGAGGTTCAGCTATCAATGTGATATGCTTCAGCTGAGAACGAATCCTTTTTCTTCCATCCTTCTGCAAGCGTGTTCTGAATGTGCTGCAGAGCCTTAGTGTAGAAGTCAGAGAACTCCTTCAGAGTCTCAAACTGATGGTATGCCGGATTGTCATCAGTGCCGAATTTGAAAGTCACTGGAAGCGTTGCTCCCTGAGTCTGCATAGCGAGATCATAGGCAGCTTTATAGTTGAACTGGTTTTCAGAAGAGAGCCAAACCATGTTTCCGTTGTAGGTAAAGCCTGATAGGATTTCCTGGTCAGTCTGTTGATTTATCCATGATACGATTGTGTCACGGATTTCTTCATCTGAAGGATGGTGGTTAAATTCCACTTCCATGTAGTTCACGTTGCCGTTGTCTTGTTTCTGCACATCCCATCTGATGCGCCATTTCCCTCTGACAGGATTGACACATTCAATGAGTGCGACACCTTCAGAGCCTTCAATTCTTTTGTTCATATTAAAAAAAATGTTATAAAATTTTGCAGTACGAGAAAAAAAGTGTAATTTTGCAGCATCGAATGGGATGACCCTCGTGGCCGCTCATCCGGTTTTGTGGGGCTGTACCGGCAACGGTACAGCCTTCATGTTTTTACATAGGGAACGTTATCAACTGCAGCCTTCCCTGAGTGTTTATTGCACAGACGATGTTTTTAAGAACAATATCACACTTGGAATTTTCTTTGGCATATTCTATTGACATTCTCATCTTTTCTGGTGAGAACCATTTTGGATCGCTGAAGAATATACACATAGTCTCGCCTGTCTGATCGATATCGGTGCGATTATTGTATTTAAACATTTGATTGTTCTTTGAGATAATAGCACCTCCAAAATGTTTTTTGTCATTTTCAGGAGAATATATATCCATGACCTCACCATCAAGGATCATATCTACAGCAGTTTTTTTATTACCTTGTATTCTTTTTCCATCTTCTCTGATATATGAAGGGTTTCTTCTACTTTCATCCAAGAGAATAACACTATGTCCACAGTTGAAAAGTTTTTCTATAAGAATTTGTTCATTTTCCTTACCCTTATTATTACTTTTCTTTTCTGGCATGTTGTGTCCTCGATGCGTAGCCTTTAATGCCCCGTTATTGGGGTTGAACTCCACATTGATATAGCGTGAATCCTTGGACAGACGGTCATACAATTTCCTATTGTCCTCGATTCTTGCACGCTCTTCCTTCTCGCCCTTGTTCCGATAGCACTGACGCACGAGTTGGCACGCAGCACATAGTTCATTGTCAAGAACGCCACTTGCGAGCTTTGACGCTATATCACAGTCCTTGCATCGTTTGATGGTGTAAGGGTTGTAGTCAGGAACAGTCTTCTGCTCTATTCCTGGATTGAATCGGAACATGCCCTTTGTGTCGCGCTGAAGCGCAGCTTCGCCACGGCTGACGGCATCATCGTGTGGAGTTGTCGGGTACTTTGATTTTCTTACCTGGACAACGGTACAACGGCAGTTCCATCCGTTAGGTGGATAGTATTCTTCCCAGAAGGAATCTGACGGTGGCAGCGTGACACCATGCAGTTCTGCGTGTTCCGGTCGCACCTTGCTGTCATGTTGAGTGCGATACTGGAGATTGTAGCGGTCGCCATCCTCCATGAAGGACTCCCATTTTGCCGCCATTTCCGCAGATGCCTGTACGAAGTTGTATTCCGCACGGAGATAGTTGCGGTTGTATGTGCTATCTATCTTTTGAACGTCATTCAAAAAGCGTTCAAATGACTTTCGTTCGCCGTTTTCATCCAGAAGCGAAGGGAATGCCTCATTCAGTTCGTGGAATGTCTTTATTCCTGAGAATATATAGTTGGAGCGTGTCAGGCGGCGACGCATGGCATCCGACATCTTGACCTGCTGGATGGCAGAGTCAAGTGCAGAGGTGTGCGCTTCAATGAAGCCTGTTACACTCGGATCAACCATTATCCTGACGTCGAGCGATGCACCTTGCTGCTGATGGAGCTTGCCCATCATGACAGAAAAGGCTTCACGGACTTGCTTTCTGATGTTTGCTTCTATCTTATCCTGCTCGGAAGCAAAAACGGCGAGCTGACCACCAAGAAGTTCTTTATATCTCTGGTGCAGCCCCTCGTAGTCAGAGGGGCTTAGTCGAAAAAAGGGCGTGCGTTCTGCTGCTGTTCCTTGCCCTTCTTGCCCGACGCTGACGCATCGGGAACGGTGGCATCCTCTTCTTCACCCGACGGAGAACCGCCAGGCACAAGGGCTGGTGTCATATTGCGACGCTCGCCTACAGGCATACCATACTTCTCTTCAAAGTAAGATGGATCCACTTCGTAGTTGTTAAGCACAAGTTCCTCGTACTGGCGTTGCTGTTCTGGGGTGTAGTCAACAGAATAGTCCCAGTCAAAGCGAAGTCCTTTCAGTGGAAAACCATGCTTAACCATACGAGGTATGAGCTGGTTATTTATGATGTCGCGCAGCATGTCTCGGTCAGACTCTACGAGGTTTTCGAATACCTGCAGGTGAGTTTCAGACTGTGAGAGTGAAGAACCGTCCTCGATGGTCATAGTCTGTCCGACGATAAGCTTTGAGAGTTCGCTGTTTGCGCGATCGACACGCTTATCATAGACATTGAAGGCATCGCCCTTTGTGGATTCAACGACCTCAATCTCTGTGCCCTCCTGGAAGAGTGCCCAGAACTCGGTGCCCATATTGGAAAGCATATCCTCCATCTTCTTCAATTCCTTATCGTCTCGAAGAGTGGTTTTTGCGATTCGCATAGGCATACCGAATATCTCAGCGAAGGTGTCCCAGAAG
>JAZLKJ010000143.1:0-31040 GCA_045597565.1 Prevotella sp.
AAAACCATAGAATACCTAATGACCATAGCCGCGAACCTCACTCCGAAGTCCGCTATTCTTTCTTTTGTCATAACTCACGAATTACTAACAATGAGGCTGTTTTTAGATAGTCTCGCAAACAAATATTTTCGAATGAAATAAGTATTTGCCGGATACCAAAAAGTATCCGGCATTTTTATTCTTTTATTGGATTAGGTGCTGACCTCAGTGCCTACTCATGAAACAAAAAATCTATTCAAATGAAACATTTCTTAATATATTAATATGTATGTGCGCGATATTTCACAAGCATTTATTAACTTTGCGTGCATATAGAAGACTAAAAACAATACACGAAATATGAAAAAAACTATCCTATCCCTAATGTTCGCCTTCACAGCAATGAGTGGCTGGGCACAGGAACAATTGCCTTATCAGAATCCTGCACTCTCCTCTCATGAGCGTGCCAAGGATCTTCTCGGTCGTCTAACACTTGAGGAAAAAGCCGTCCTCATGCTTGACGAGAGTGAAGCTATTCCACGTCTTGGCATCAAGAGATTCTCTTGGTGGAGCGAGGCTCTTCACGGATATGCTAACCAAGGCAATGTGAGCAACTTCCCAGAACCAATCGGTATGGCCGCTTCCTTCAACGACGATCTCGTTTACAAGGTGTTTGATGCTACCTCTACTGAGATTCGTGCGAAGTACAACGAGCGTATGCGAAACAATCTTCCAGACCAGCGCTTCTTCTCGCTCTCGGTTTGGACGCCAAACATAAACATCTTCCGTGACCCACGCTGGGGACGCGGTCAGGAGACTTACGGCGAGGATCCATACCTCACTTCCCGCATGGGTGTATCAGTTATCACTGGTCTGCAAGGTCCTCGCGATGCAAAATACAAGAAAACTCTCGCTTGTGCAAAGCACTATGCAATTCATAGCGGTCCTGAATGGAGCCGCCACACGGATAATGTGACAGATGTTTCTCCTCGTGACCTTTGGGAAACTTACATGCCAGCGTTCAAGGCTGCCGTTCAGGAAGGTGATGTCCGCGAGGTGATGTGTGCTTACCAACGTTGGGACGACGAGCCTTGCTGCGGCTCTAACCGTTTGCTTCAGCAGATTCTCCGCGACGAATGGGGCTTCAAGTACATGGTTGTTTCCGATTGTAGTGCCGTTTCCGACTTCTGGCAGACCCACAAGTCATCATCTTCAGCAAAGACATCTGCCGCGAAGGCTGTACTTGCCGGAACAGATGTAGAGTGCGGTTATGACTATGCTTACAAGAGCATTCCTGAGGCTGTAAAGAATGGTCTCATAAAGGAAAGTGACCTTGACGAGCGCATTCTCCGACTCCTTGAGGCTCGTTTCAGCCTCGGTGAGTTTGACAAGCCAGAGGATGTTTCGTGGACAAAGCTCCCAATGAGTGTTGTTGACTGCAAGGAACATCAGCAGCTCGCTCTTCAGATGGCTCAGCAGACTATGGTTCTCCTCCAGAACAACAACGACATCCTCCCTCTCTCAAAGAATGTGAAGAAGATTGCCGTTATTGGTCCTAATGCTGACGATGAATCTATGATGTGGGGTAACTACAATGGTACGCCAAACAAGACTACGACAATCCTTGAAGGTATTCAGCAGAAGATTGGAAAGAAGAAGATTGTCTCTCTCCGCGCTTGTGACCTCGTAAATGACCTTACTCTTGAATCTTTCCTTGACCAGTGTTCTGCCGACGGCAAGCAGGGTTTGAAGGGAACTTTCTGGAATAACACTAAGCGTGAGGGAACTCCTGTGACAACTATTCAGGTGACTCGTCCTCTGAATGTTTCCACAATGGGCAACTACGCCTTTGCTCCAGGCGTAAACCTCACCAATTTCTCTGCCCACTATGAGACTGTCTTCAAGCCAAAGGAGAGTGGTAAGGTGGCTGTTCATCTCAATGGTTGCAGCACATTTGAACTCATCATAGACGGCGAGGTGAAGACTCACCATAATATTTGGCGTACAACAGACACAAAGACTATCATCGATGCTGAGGCTGGCAAGGAATATAAGATTGAGATAAACTTCGCCCAGGAGGTTCAGAACTGGAACGCAAACCTCTTCTTCGACCTCGGTCGTGAGCATAAGATTGACTATACCGAGACTATCAACAAGGTTAAGAATTGTGAGGCAGTGATATTCGTAGGCGGCATTTCTCCTCGTCTTGAAGGCGAAGAAATGCCTATCGACCTCCCTGGCTTCAAGGGTGGCGACCGTCTGAACATCGAACTTCCTGCTGTTCAGCGCAATCTGCTCAAGGCTCTCAAGGACGCTGGCAAGAAGGTGATCTTCGTAAACTGCTCAGGTTCTGCCATCGCTTTTGAACCAGAGACAAAGACCTGTGAGGCTATCCTCCAGGCTTGGTATGCTGGCGAGGAAGGTGGCAAGGCTGTTGCTGACGTTCTCTTCGGCGACTACAACCCAAGCGGAAAGCTTCCTGTAACATTCTACGGCAGCTCAGATCAGCTTCCTGACTACAAGGATTACTCAATGAAGGGCCGCACTTACCGCTACTTCGACAATGCTCTCTTCCCATTCGGCTACGGTCTCTCTTACACTAAGTTTGAGGTTAGCAACGGTAAGTTTGATGGCAACAAGGAATCCTTCACTGTTAACGTAAAGAACACTGGCACTAAGAACGGTACAGAGGTTGTGCAGATTTATGTTAAGCGCCTTGACGACACAGACGGTCCGCTGAAGTCTCTCCGCGCATATCAGCGCGTGGAAGTGGCTGCTGGCAAGACTGTTACAGCCAGCATCAAGCTTGACCGCAATGCTTTTGAACTCTTCGATCCTGACACAAACACTATGCGCGTAAAGCCTGGCAAGTACGAAATCTACTACGGTACAAGCTCACGCGCTCAAGACTTGAAGAAGGTTGAAGTTGAAATCAAATAATCACCCCATTCCCAACGGATTTGCCGTTGGGACTCTCGCACAATGAAAAAATATCTTTTCATTATCTCGCTTCTTCTGCCACTTGCTGCCCAGGCTAAGCAAGTGGTGAAGATTGTTTCGCCAAACAAAGCCGTTACGGCTATCGTTGACGAAAACGACGGCAAGATTACCATGAATGTTTTCTCTGGCAAGAAAGCTGCCTTTGAGAGCATTCCACTCGGTATTGTCACTTCAAAGCGCGACTTCTCTGGCTCGCTCACGGTAAGGGGTAATGGCGAAAAGTACTATTTGTCAGACTATTACACTATGGCTACGGGCAAGCGCACCACTTGTTCCAACGAGGCAAATGCGCGCACGCTGTGGCTCAGAAATGAGAAAGACGATGAGCTTTTCGTAGAAATCCGCGCTTACAACGACGGCGTAACCTTCCGCTACATTCTTCCTCAACCACAGCAAGGCGAGACTCTCAGCGACGAACTCACCACATACCCTATTCGTGAAGGAGTAAACCGCTGGTTACAGATTTACCATCCCGACAGCTACGAGGACTTCTATCCGCTCTACACTACTGGAATAAACGATGGCAATATAAACAAGGGATTCTTCCGAAACCAGCACCATCAATGGGGCTATCCTGCTCTTGTTGAACCACAAAGCGGAATATTTGCACTTATTACGGAAGCAAATATTGAGCGCGACCATTGCGGAAGCATCCTCAGTAATGCCGGAAGCGAGCACCTTCCAAAGCTCGCAGATACAAATTGCTTGCACAATAGCAAGGAACCGCTCGGTCAGCCCGTGCCATACAAGGTACAGCTTGGCGATGACAAAGCACCATTACTTCCGTCTCCCATCCCTGTGGAGGGGCTGGGTGAGGTTTGGCATTCTCCATGGCGCGTAATCACTCTTGGCTCTTTATCTACAGTAGTTGAAAGCACTCTCGTTACCGATGTGTCAGATGCTCCTTCTTCTGAAGATGAAGTGAAGGCTATCCAGGGCGGCGTAGCTTCTTGGATTTACTGGGCTTACAACCACGGTTCGCAAGACTGCCAGCTCATCAATAAATACACAGACCTCGCAGTTGAGATGAAGTGGCCTTATACTCTTATTGACGCTGAGTGGGATGTGATGAAGAATGGCACCATTGAAGATGCGGTGAAATATGCTGTGGACAAAGGTATCAAACCGATGATATGGTATAACTCGGATGCGAACTGGACAGGCTCTTCCGCTCCAACTCCTCAGGGACGCATAGATACTCCAGAGAAGATGGACAAGGAGTTTGCTTGGCTGAAGAAGATTGGAGTGGTCGGCATAAAGGTTGACTTCTTCAAGAACGACAACACATGGTCGATGAACAAATACCTTGACCTGCTCGAAATGTCAAAGAAGCACGGTCTGATGATTGTCTTCCATGGCTGCACAATTCCTCGCGGATGGCAGCGTACTTATCCGAACCTCATGACGTGCGAGGCCGTATATGGCGCAGAGTGGTACAATAACAACGCAACGCTGACAAAGAAAGCAGCTGCACACAACGCCACATTACCTTTCACACGCAATGTTGTCGGCTCTATGGACTACACTCCAGGCACCTTCACCGATTCGCAGAACCCGCATATTACCACTCACGGACATGAGCTCGCGCTTACCATTCTCTTTGAGTCTGGCATCCAACACATGCCAGACCGTCCAGAAAGCTATCGCTCTATGCCTAAAGATGTTAAGGAACTTCTCTCCACTCTTCCTACGGTATGGGACGACACCAAACTTCTCTCTGGCTATCCAGGCAAATCGGTTGTCATGGCTCGCAAGAAAGGCGACAAGTGGTACATTGCCGGCATCAATGGAACAGACGATGCGCAGACAATTGAATTTTCACTCAGTCGTCTCTTTGACAAAAAAGCGACTACCGTTGAAGCGCAGATCTTCCGCGACGGCAAGGATTCCCACTCGTTCAACATAGAGAAATGCGAATACAGCTGCGAAAGGAAAGTTAGCATCCCTACCCTACCTCGCGGCGGCTTCATAATAACGCTGAACTCCAAACGCTAAGCACTAAATACAAAAAACAACAAACACTAAATAGCCCAGTTCCTGAAGCACCCGCTTCGGGGCATAATCAACAATGAAAAAAGTAACAACCCTATTTCTCCTTTTCTTAGCGAGTCTCTCGCTTTCGGCATCAAGCAATTATCCTACCGGGAAGAAAAATGCTGGATCAACGCAAATAACCGTTGATAACGGCGAAAAAGTCACATTCAATGAAGACAATGCCAACCTCAGCATCTTGTTGAAGAACGGCAGTATCTGGTCTGGGAACGTTTCGCTGACAAAGCCTTTCGGCTCAAGCGTAACCGTAGAGAAGGGCGAAATGCACTTCTGCTTCAACAATACCGCAAGCAACTACGCAAGCATTGATGTGCCAATAACCCTCCGCGATGGTGCGGAACTCAGTATCTATACTTCTCGCTACACATACTGGATGTCCAAACTTACAGGCAACGGCACAGTAAATCTCTACGGTGGCGGAGAGCGTTCTTATACTGGTAATGCCAAGAATGCCGCCATTCCAGACTGGAGCGGCTTCACTGGCACAGTAAACGTGCTTCCTTACAAGGAGGTTATTGGCACCTGTGGTTTCTACGGTCTTGTGCTCAATACTCCAAAGACATTCTATCCAGACGAAGTGGAAGGAGGATTGAATGAAGGTAGATACAACAACATGTTCGAACACGCTACGCTCCGCATTACCAATGGTGCCACCGTTGCCAACGAAAACGGAAACCGCGCCATCCGTATCAGTCGCCTAGAGATGGAGGAAGGCGCTGTGCTCAAAGGTTACTACAAGAGTAGTTCGGCAAAATCCTACTACATCGTTGGCGGTGACGACACAAACTCTACTCTCTACGGAAAATTTGCCCCAGAGAACGGTAACCTTCTCGGCTTGGTAAAGGAAGGTAAGGGAACTTACACCATTGCCAGCAATCAGAACGCCATCACTGGCGGCATCCGCATTATGGAAGGTGCTGTCTATGTGGATGGAAATACTGGATTGGCTTCTGCTGGTGCTGTTGCCACTGTATGTCCAAAGACTCTTCTTGGTGGTGTTGGAACCATCAATGGCGACGTGGCTCTTTATGGCAATCTTCGTCCCGGAAACGACAAGATCGGCACACTAACCGTTGGAACTGCAAGCAAGACAGCGAATGTTCTCCTTGCTCCTTCAGCAGTGCTTTACTTCCGTGTCGGTGTGGATGGCAATGATATGCTCAACATCAATGGCGGTTTGAACTGGACAGGAAAAAACTATGACTTCACCGCAAGTTCTGGAATGCCTGTGATAAAGCCGATTATTTCCGACGATATTGAATATATTCCTGGTACTGAGTATGTTCTCGTCAAGTTCCCAATGAATGCAAACTCTTCTACTGACGGTGAGGATGACGGCATAAACCGTGGTTTCTGCATTGCAAACCCAGACCCCGAGAAGTGGAATGTCATCAAGAAGTCTGATAACGATGGCTATGAGTATTACGTGCTCAAGGCTGAACCTTCAACAAATCCTAACGACATCGCCTACAACTTCGACGAATTTGAGGATGACGACGATGACATAGAATACAATCTTGCAGACTTCGACTTTACGATGAAGGGCGATCGCAAGATGATAAAGTACTATGCCGACCTCGTTGGCAAGAAGGTTGGTGTCGCTGTGCCTGTATATAAAATGAGCATCAACGACCCGAACAACTCTCGCACAAAGGCAATAACAACCAACTTCAACATATGCGTGGCAGAAAACGAGATGAAGCCAGATGCGCTTCAGCCTAACCAGGGACAGTTTGACTTCTTCAATGCTGACAAGCTTATAGATCTTGCACAGGCAAACAACATGCGCGTTCGTGGCCATACGCTCGTATGGCATCAGCAGAATCCTACTTGGATTAGCTCCGACGGCAAGAAGAACGACCAGAACTGGACTCGTAAGCAGGCTCTCGAAATCATGAAGAACCACATCACAACCGTCATGCAGCACTTCAAGGGCAAGGTTTACGAATGGGATGTTGTGAACGAAATGCTTGACGACGACCAAAGCATCGTGCGCACAAATCCTGATGGCTACAACCTCCGCTCTAATGTTTGGTACAAGGCTATCGGTGAGGACTATGTTGATTCAGCCCTAGTCTATGCTCACCGTGCAGACCCAGAGGCAAAGCTTTACATCAACGAATACGGCGTAGAGATGTACGGAAGTGCAAAGACTGAGGCTTATTTCAACCTCGCAAAGCGACTGCTCAAGAGCGGCATTCCTTTAGATGGCGTCGGTCTTCAGTGTCACCTCTCTGTCGGCGAACTAAACGAGAAGAAGTTTGATGCCAACGTAGCACGCTATGCTGACCTCGGCATCAACTGCATCGTAACTGAGCTTGACATGTCCATTAAGGACTTCAACGATCCTGACCACTACAACCGTCAGGCTCTTGAATACTACAAGATTGTAAAGACCATGCTCAAGTACGACCATTTCCCACATCTTATTATATGGGGTGTGACAGACGATCTCTCATGGCGTGACGGCGAACCGTTACTCTTCAACAGTAGTGTCACAAAGAAGCCTGCATACTGGGCTATCCGCAACACTCTACGCGATTACTTCAACACAGGCATTGATACTCCACAACAACCTTCTGCACAGTATGATAATTCTGCTATATACAACATTCAAGGACAGCGGGTATCTACCGACTACAAAGGAATCGTCATCCAAAGCGGAAAGAAGTATCTTAAAAAATAAACATCAAAAACATTTATTTAAATAGTGCGGTGAGGGCACCGCACCTCCATAGTATTATGAAAAAAGTATTTTTAAGCGCACTCATCGCGTTCACATCTCTCACTGCATCAGCCCAAATGAACGGCGGAGGTTTCGGCTTCGGCGGACAGCAACAACAGATTGACCTATCTATCAGCGAGAAGTTCATCGACGTAAATTATGCCGACGACGGTCAGGCATACCACAACCTTGACATCTATCTTCCAAAAGAGAAGAAGGATAGCTACCCTGTAGTCGTTCACATCTACGGTTCTGCATGGTTCAGCAACAGCTCAAAGGGCATGGCAGACCTCGGGACAATCGTGAATGCACTGCTGAAGGCGGGGTATGCCGTGGTTTGTCCTAACCACCGTTCCAGCCAGGACGCAAAGTATCCAGCTCAGATTAACGACATCAAGGCTGTTATCCGCTTCGTACGAGGCAATGCAAAAAAGTATCATTTCGATACTAACTTCATCGCAACATCAGGCTTCTCTTCTGGAGGTCATCTTGCCACTCTCGCTGCAACAACCAGCAATTGCAAGGAGTTCAAGGTAGAAGAAACCGTTTATGACCTTGAAGGCAGCATAGGCAACTACACAAACGAAAGCAGTAGCGTAAATGCTGCTTGCGACTGGTCAGGTCCTATCGACCTTATGCACATGGACTGCGCTGGACCTCCAAAGATGCAGATGTCACCAGAAGAAGTTATCATGGGCAAGAGCCTAAAGACTGAACTACAGTATTTCGCTGCTCTCAGCGCAACAACTTTCGTTGACAAGAACGACCCACCAGTAATCATTCTACACGGCACAGACGACAGCGTCGTTCCTTTCTGCCAGTCTGAAATCCTCAAGAATGTGTTAAGCGATAATGGTGTGAAGTTTGAATACGTTCCTGTAAAGGGTGGCAACCACGGTTTCAACGGAATGTACGACCAGCCAAACCTCGACAAGATGGTTAGCTTTCTCAATGGTTTGAGAAAGTAAATGGAGAAAGTAAATTGATAATTGACAATTGATAATTGGGTTGCGCGACAATAATTTTCAATTATCAATTATCAATTCACTTTTTTGTAAGATACCAGCGAACGGTCCAATCGAGTTGCTCTCCTGGACGTAGATTGGTGTATGCGCCTTGCTCCTCAAGCTCCACATATACCTTACCGTTGTGAACGTAAACCTGTATCTCGCCTTCGTCCGGGGCTGGCTGTGAAGCATTGAGATCGTCGAAGCGCTTTATGAGCACAAGACCTTTGTTTTCGTAGCCAAGCCATCCCTTTCCGTCGGCATTTATCTTGCGTTGCTTGTCAGACTGGTCTATCTCGTAGCATTTCAAGCCGTCTTTCTCCACGAAATTCATCAGTCCGGCTGGAGTTATACTCTCCATCGGTGCATTGAAGAATATTGTTCCCTCTGCTGGCACGCGGGTTATCTCCCATGGTGCAACTTTGCGATCTTCTGCTGATTCATTGATGATGCTGTAGGTAATCACGAAGCATCCGTCCTTTTCGTCAACAGAGAAACATTTTTTTATGCGGAGCGGAATCTTCTCTGACTGCTGACTAGTCATGAGCAGTTTGTCGCCGCTTCGCTCTACGCAGTATCTCATTATATCGTGTTCGCGCACTGGCGGCCAGTTCCATTCCTTCTGCGGACTTGTCCAGAAGGTACTGCCATACATGTTCGGCATCGGGTTTTGCGAAATGACTTCCGTACTGTCGTACTTCAAGGAAATGATACGAGCACCGTTAGCTGCATCTATACGCATGGAAGTCTGTCCAACCTTCAAGTCGTAATACTCGCCCTTATTCAGGGGCATAGGTCTGCGAAACTGTGCGTTGCAAATGGTTGCAGCAAGCAGGAATAACGATAATAAAGTTTTTATTTTCATTCTTGTTTTCTATTCATATATTCTCGTGGCGACATGCCGTAAAGTTTACGGAATGCGGTTGAGAAATTATTGGCATTCTGGAAGCCTACCATATCTGCCACCTCGGCAATAGAGTGCTTCTTTTGGCTGAGAAGTTCTGCGGCACGCTTTAGTCGGATGTTCTTTATGAAATCGGTGGTGGTCTGATTAGTCAGTTCCTTGAGTTTGCGGTTTAGGTGGACTCGACTTATTCCAACCTCAGAGGCAAGGAGCTCTACTGAGAGGTTATGGTCGAAGATGTGCTGCTCTACAATCTTCATGACGCGCTTCATGAGTCGCTCGTCAGGAGTCTGTAGTTCTGTCCTCGGAATTTTCTTCTCTACAGTCTGCTTGCCCTCATATACGTTCTTCAGTCGCTGACGGCTCTTGATGATGTTATCTACGGTGGTGCGGAGCAGTGTCACATCGAACGGCTTGGTGAGATAGGCCGCTGCACCCACATTGAGACCTTCCACATTAGACTGAGTATCGTTGAGAGCCGTAACGAGAACTATCGGAATATGGTTGATGTTGACGTTAGCCTTCATGCGTTTGGTAAGTTCTATACCGCTCATTTCCGGCATGAGGACATCCGAGATAACGAGATGTGGAGGATTTCTCAGCACCTGCTCAAGTGCCTCCTTACCATTCTTGCATACAGAGCAATGGTATCGGTCGGAGAGTTCCTGCTGAATGTACTTGGCTATTTCCTGATCGTCATCAACGATGAGGACACGATAGTTTGTCTGCACCTGTGGACGTTTTGCAGGACGTGCAGGTGTATCTGTCTTTGGCTCTTCTGCTGGCTTTTCCTCAACGACGACAGCAGGTTCTTCCGATTGAGGTGGGTCAACGAATGGAAGTTCCACGACGAAGCAACAACCAGGTCCTTCTCCATTGTCTTCTACATGGATTGTTCCGCCATGCATCTGCACGATAGCTTGGGCAAGATGCAGTCCGACACCGGTACCTCCTGTAGCTTGGAGACGTGCGTCGGAGACATTCTCGCCAGTAAGGGTCGCAGAATCCTTCCTCACCTGATAGAAACGCTCAAAGATACGCTTCTTGTCGCTGTCTGGGATTCCAACACCATTGTCGCTGACACGGATCTGAGCCTTGTTGCCTGCCAGGCGGTTGACGCAGACGGTTACGATACCATTGTCAGGAGCAAACTTCATGGCATTTGAGATGAGATTGGTAAAGATCTTGTCGAAGTGCTGCAAATCAAGGTTGGCATAAAGATGGTCTATGCCATCATGAATGTATGTAAAGGTAATGTTTCGCTCCACGGCCTTTTCGACAAATATCTCGCACACATTATTAATAATAGGAATAATGTCCTGCGCAGAAAGACTCATCTCCATCTTTCCGTTCTCAAGCTTACGCACATCCATCAACTGATTGACGAGCGAGAGGATGCGGTTGGCATTGCGATACATTGTCTCGTAACTACTGCGACGCTTGGTGGCATCGGTATCATTCTTCATCAATCGTTCGAGCGGACTGATGATAAGTGTCATAGGCGTACGGATGTCATGAGAGATGTTGGTGAACATCTGTAGTTTCGACTCATTGATTTTCTCCATGTGCATACGTTCCTGGAGTTCCTTCTTTGTCTGTAACCACTTATTGAGGTTCTGCGCTATCTTATAGCCGAGTATGGATAAGGCAATGAGATAGACTATCCATGCCAGCCAATGATTGAAGAGCGTTGTATGAACCTTAACCTTGATTTCACACGGATTGGCATCGGGATTATCGTGAACACTGATTTTTATGTTGTATGTGCCAGCCGCCATGTTACTGAACGATATGCGATGAGAGCCGGCAGGGAGCACTTCCGGCTCGCCGCCGTTGATGCTGTACTCAAAAATAAGTCCGGCTGGAGAATTGAGCTGCTTGGTAGCAAACTCTATCGTGAAATTGTTGTCGTCACTGCAAAGATTGAACTCCCTCGCCTCAAAGATGTTGGTATCTATCACGTTCCACCATCCCGACTCGGTCGTAGTGTTTACTGGCTTGTTATTGATATAGAAGTCCGTAACGCGTACATCCCAATTGCTTTCAGGAATGCTCATTTCCTTCGTATTGAAATACGTCACGCCATTGCTACCGCCAAACCATACGCGCCCTTTGCTGTCGGTAAAGGCTGCGTTACGAGAGAACTCGTTGCCCTGAAGACCGTCAGATACATAGAAGTTGGTTATGTGGCTCATCGCCTTATTGAACTCGGCTAGTCCTCCGCTGGTAGCTGCCCAAACATAACCCAAGAGGTCGCATCTTACGGAATAAACCGTATTGGTTGGCAAGCCATGAGCCGTAGTAAGTGTGGTCAGTTCCTTTTTCTTTACGTCGAATTTGGTAAGACCGACTGGTGTAGCAAACCAGATGTGCCCGCTTGCATCCTCGGTGATGGAGTTTATGATTGTGCCGCTGAGGAAACGATTCTTGACTGTTGCCTTGCCGTTCTTCAGCTCTACGGTATAGACACCGTCGTACGAACCGACATAGAGCATTCCATTCTTCGCACGATAAACAGAACATTGCCATGCGTTCAGGTCGGCAATCTCCGAATATGCTTCAACCAACTGATCTGTGTTGGTATCAATACAATAGAGATTATTGCCGAGCGTAGCAACCCACAACTTACCCTCATTGTCTATATAGACAGACATTGTACTGCTCACAGCCACATTGTTTGCCTTGTGATAGAGCGGGTATTTAACGAATAAACCGCTCGCAGTGAAGTAACCCAGACCGTCCGTATATGAAGCTGTCCAGATTCTCCCCCTCTTGTCGGCAGCAATACCAAGGATGATTTTCGGGAACGACGGATTTTGGGCATACGAGAAGTGCTGTCCCTGACTGCCGTCGCTTTCTATGGAATAGACACCGTCGTTATCTGTAGCCAACCACATTCTGCCCGAATTTTCTTCCGTAATACTTGTGACAGCTTCGCTGCCAATGAAGTTCTTATCGAAGGTGCGGTGGCCAATAGTATTGAAGAGATTCGACTTATTCTTCACGAACATAATACCCTTTTGGTAAATACCGAGCCATATATCGCCATCTCTATCTAGAATCATGGCATGAATCTTTGAGCGTTGGGCGTTGAAGAACTTGTTCTCCATCTGTTCAACATGCAATTCCCGCTTGCCTATATCGTATGAGTAAAGACCCATTCCGTCAGTTCCGATAAACATCATTCCATTTCCGTTGAAGTCTAGGGATATAGCCAGCAGATTCTCTGTGCCCGCGATAACCTCGAATTTATCAAGTGCCTTATTGAATCGCATCACTCCCATTCCGTGAGCAGCAGCAAAAACATTGCCACGCTCGTCAGCAGCAATGCGCATGTAAGTAACGCCATCAATATCACCAAAATAATGCTTAACAGCCTTATCTCTCTTCCTATATAAATATATACCGTCATGAAGATGCATGGACCAGATATTCCCCGAAGCGTCTTCCATCATATCTTGAATGTAATGATGAGGTCCTGGATAATCAATGATTTTAGCCTCAACATTGTCTCCATCCTTGGTAGCTTTATATAAGTCGTTACCAGAAACCCATACCTCGCCATTGCTCAACTGGATAATCTTATTCACATTACCCATAAGCAGTTTTCCCTTGCTGTCTTTGGCAAGAGGAGAGAACTGCTGTTTGTTGCGGTCGAAGTTTTGGAGTCCATTATGCGTTCCAACCCAAAGATTACCATCTTTATCTTCAAGTACACAACGAACAAGGTTGTGAGACAACGACGTCTCATCGCCCTCCTTATGCTGGTATGTAACGAATTTCACACCATTATAACAACAAAGACCGTCTTCCGTTGCCACCCAAATCACTCCAAGATGATCTTGGAAAATATCATTGATGAGTGTATTCGGAAGGTCATTATCGGAGCTAAAAAGACGATAAGATTGACCGCTTATTGTCAAGCTTAATAGTAATGCAAGGAAAAGGGCTATGATATGTTTCATGCCGCAAATTTAAACTTTTTATATGATACACGCAAGAAAAACGATGTTTTTTTCTAAACAATCAAATGTTTCTTTGCATAAAATAGCATAGTTTCGCTGATTTTCAGTATTTTAACGTATGGAAACTGATTTATTTGAAATAATAATTGCTACTAATCACGCAGAAGATGTATCATCCGAAAAGTTTTTGGTAACAGGAATATTTGCATATTATAATCTAAAGAAAGTACCTTTGCAGTCGAAAACAAAGCAAAAACAAAAACTACACTATGATGAAATGCATCTATACAATGGGTAAGACACTCGCCCTCTCACTTGCGCTCATCGGAGCTTCTGCCGCAGACATTTCTGCACAAAAGACAGCTCCAGCCGCAACATTCACCAACTGGACTTACACTGGTGAGGACGATATATATAACGCCAACCCGCTCAAGCAGAACGAGTTCTATTCTCCTATCCTGCAAGGATGCTATCCAGATCCAGCCATCTGCCGTAAAGGTGATGACTACTATCTGGTAAACTCATCGTTCGCCATGTTCCCTGGAGTGCCTATCTTCCACTCAACAGACCTCGTAAACTGGGAGCAGATTGGTCACGTGCTTGACCGCACATCACAGCTCAATCCAGACGACTGCGGAATCTCTGCCGGAATCTATGCGCCAGCCATCCACTACAATAAGTATAATGACACATTCTACATGGTCACTACAGAATTCTGCAAGCCTATCGGCCGCAACCTCGTAGTAAAGACTAAGGATCCACGTCAGGGATGGAGCGATCCGATAGACCTGAAGTTCGGCGGCATTGACCCTTCAATGTTCTTCGACGACAACGGCAAAGCATACATGGTTCACAACGATGAGCCTCGCGTAAACCTCTATGGACCTAACCACCGTTGCATCAAGATTTGGGAATATGACCTTGAAAAGGACTGTATCATTCCAGGTACAGACTCAGTAATCGTTAACGGCGGTACTGATCTTGAGAAGAAGCCTGTATGGATTGAAGGTCCACACATTTATAAGAAGAACGGAAAGTATTACCTGATGTGTGCAGAAGGCGGTACAGGCGACTGGCACTCAGAGGTAATCTTCGTAGCAGATAATGTTTATGGTCCTTACGAACCATGGAACAACAATCCAATCCTCACTCAGAGACATTTCCTCAACATGCCAGGGAAGCTCGTTGACTGGGCAGGACACGCAGACCTCGTAGAGGGCAAGGATGGAAAATACTATGGTGTATTCCTCGGTATCCGTCCAAACTCAAAGGGCAATGTGAACACTGGTCGTGAGACATTCATCCTTCCTGTTGACTGGAGCGGTAAGTGGCCTGTATTTGAAAATGGTCTCGTTCCATTGCAGATCAAGCAGAAGATGCCTGCAGGAGTGGAGAATAAAACAGGCAAGAACGGATTTATGCCAAACGGAAACTTCACTTACAGCGAAGATTTCAAGGAGGCAAAGATAGACTACAGATGGATTGCAATGCGCGGTCCGAAGGAGAACTTCGTAAAGATCGGCAAGAAAGGCGGACTTGAGATGACCGCTCTCGATGCCAAGGTTTCAGAGGTGAAACCAATCTCAGCTCTCTTCCAGCGCCAGCAACACATCAAGTTCTCAGCTAACTCAACATTAACCTATAATATAAAGGCCGCACAAAAGGCAGGTATCGTATGCTATCAGAACGAAGCTTGCAACTATGTGCTTACCGTGCAGACTGAGGGTAAGGAACAGGTTCTCGTTCTTGAGAAGACTGTCCGCCCACAGAACGCACGTGAGTTTAAGACCGAAATCGTAGCAAAGCAGAGTCTTGGTAAGCTCACAGCTCCTATCACTCTGAAGGTATCAAGCGACGGCTTGCAATACCAGTTCTCATACAGCGTTAACGGTGCTGAAATGCAGAACATCGGCACTCCGCTTGGCGCAGAGGTGCTTTCAACAAACTACGCAGGCGGCTTCACAGGAGCTCTCGTAGGTATGATTGTTGAGAAATAAAAATTGAAGGTTAGTTATGAAAAAGTTATATTCATCCTTAATTGTTTTCTTTGTTACCGCTGTGAAGCGTTAGCACAAGCCACAAACTACCCGCTCTCCCTTTGTTGGAGAACAGGCAGAAAGTGGAACAAGGAAGGAAAGAGAAGAGTCCTCTACGGCTTATAGTTCTCTCAGCAGGTACTCTCTGTACCAGCTGGAGGCTAGCCGAAGGAGGGGAAAATAATGAATAAAACTTGCCATAACACATATTTATATATATACTGAGATTCTTCATAAGGTTTATACATAAGCTGCGGGAAGGAGCGTTTCTTTAGCCAAGACGATAGCTCTCTTTCCGCAGCACTTTTTTATATTTTCCCACATTCCTTTTGTTATTTAAAATAAAATTGGTAAATTTGCCCCCCGAAAAGATAAGTCAGACTACAAAAACCATAGAACCATGAACATTGCACTGGAACAACTTGACTGGATCATCCTCATCGGATATTTCGTAATTTTGCTCAGCATAGGCATTTGGGCAAGTAGCAAACGCAAGAAAGGCAGCAGCATCTTCCTTGCAGAGAAGAGCCTACGCTGGCATCACATCGGATTCTCCATGTGGGGAACGAATGTCGGTCCTTCAATGCTGATAGCCTCAGCAAGTGCAGGCTACCTATCAGGCGTTGGTTCTGGCAACTATGCATGGTACGCATTCATCCTAATAGCCCTACTGACCTTCATCTTCATTCCCAAATATCTCGGCTCAAACATCTCCACCTTGCCGGAGTTCATGGGCAAGCGATTCGGCGAAAGAACGCGCAACATCCTAGCTTGGTACACAATAGTCACCGTGGTAATCTCATGGCTGGCACTGCAACTCTTTGCAGGCGGTAAACTCCTAGAACAATTCTTCAACATTCCAATTTGGCTTTCTGCCTTGATCCTGCTCTGCCTGTCAGCATTCATATCCATGCTCGGCGGACTGAAGGCTTTGGCATACACGAATGTCTATCAGATGGTACTGCTCATCATCGTAAGTGCGTCGCTTACCATTGTCGGCATAATAAAGGTGGGAGGCTTGGACGCTCTCTACAACGGAGTACCAGAAGAGTTCTGGCATCTTTGGCGACCAAACGATGACGCCACCTATCCTGCATTGCCGCTGTTCCTCGGTTATCTTGTCAGCGGCGTATGGTTCTGGTGTACAGACCAGAGCATGGTGCAGCCAGTGCTTGCCGCTCGTTCAATAGAAGAAGGTCAGAAAGGAACGAACTTCACAGGCTGGCTGAAGATTCTCGACGTATTCCTCTATATACTTCCGGGTATCATCTGCTACGTCATGAGCAAACAGGGAGCCATACCTGGCAACGGTGCCCCCGAACTTGCCGACAAGGCTTACATGACATTGGTAATGAACCTTTTCCCTATCGGAATGGTTGGTCTGATATTCGCAATCCTTACAGCAGCACTTGTCTCCACTATCGGCTCTGCGCTCAACGCTCTATCAACAGTATTCACCATGGATATCTACGCAAAGAGCCATCCAGAAGCTCAGGGAGAAGAGATAGTAAAGACTGGTCGTATCGTGACCGTTGTAGGCGGAATAATCAGTATAGCCATTACAATAGCTATCTATCACATCAAGGGCATCGACTTCTTCAACATCTTCCAGTCGGTTCTTGGCTTCATTGCACCGCCTATGGCAGCCGTGTTCCTTATGGGAGTGTTCTGGAAGAAGACATCCTCTTCGGCAGCAAACTTCGCGCTTACATTAGGAACAGTCATGAGCATCGGAACTGGAATACTCTATCTTTGGGTACTTCCACCGTCTGAAGGTTACACCTTCTGGCCTCACTTCATGCTCTTGTCGTTCTGGCTTTGCCTCATTATCATGGCTTGCATGGTAATCATCAGCATGATAGACAGCAAGTCCGTACGTTTGCAGATAGACTACGGCAAGGTAGAATACAAGACATCCACTATGGTAAAGATTATCTGGGTAGCCCTCGCCGCAGTAATGGTCTTCCTGTATTGGTACTTTAATTAGACTATTTGATGATTTGTTTATTTAATCATCCAATCACAAAATCGTCTAATCGCCAAATCATCAAATGAAATAATGATCCAAGACCTCGCTATCATATTGATTGTCGCCGGCATCGTGACGCTTCTGTTCAAGAAACTGAAGCAACCGGTGGTTCTAGGCTATATCGTCGCCGGTTTCCTAATCAGCGACAAAATGCCATATATGCCTGCTGTGGATGACCAGAACTATTCTGTTGAAGACTGGGCAGAGATAGGCGTAATGTTCCTTATGTTCTGCCTAGGTCTGGAGTTTTCTGTAAAGAAAATCCTGAAGCAAGGATTGGCTCCAGTAAAGGCAGCACTGATAACCATTGCAGCAATGGTGACACTAGGAATATGTGTAGGCATATTGTTCGGCTGGAGCGATATGAACTGCCTCTTTTTAGGTGGTATGCTTGCCATGAGTTCCACGACAATCATCTACAAAGCCTTCGACGACCTACAGCTCCACCAGTATAAGTTTTCGTCCATGGTGATGAGCGTGCTTATTCTGGAGGATATTTTTGGCATTGTAATGATGGTTATATTGCAGACCATCGCTGGCGGCGCTAATGAAGATGGCTCAATCATAAACAGTCTGCTTGGAATTTTGGCATTCTTGGTAATTTCGTTCGCATCAGGACTTATACTTATTCCTGTGCTGTTCAAGAAAATACGCCATCTTGCCTCAGCAGAAACACTACTCATTGTATCTCTCGGTCTCTGCTGCACGATGGCTATCATAAGCGCAAAATGCGGTTTCAGCACAGCTCTCGGCGCATTCCTTATCGGTTCTGTGATGTCTGAAACGTCTGAGGTAGAGAAGATTAACAAGATAGTAGAACCCGTAAAGAACCTTTTCGGCGCTGTATTCTTCGTATCAGTCGGCATGCTCGTTGATCCCGCAATACTTGTTGACCATGCTCTGCCGATTATTGTCCTTGTGCTTGCCATCATCTTCGGACAGGCCGTCTTCGGAACCCTTGGATATTTCATTAGTGGCGAATCACTGAAATCGGCTATGCGCTGCGGTTTCTCCATGGCACAGATAGGCGAATTCTCTTTCATCATTGCCACTGTAGGACTCTCGCTAGGGGTCATTTCCGATTTCATCTACCCTGTTGTCGTCACAGTTTCCGTCATAACAACCTTCCTTACTCCTTACATGATTCGCGCGGCTGAGCCTGCATATAGAGGATTGGAGAAACTACTGTCGGAGCGTATCCTCAACTGGGCTAACAACCGCTCTTCGGACAACCGTCTGAAGCACAACAAATATGCAGAAGCGTTTGTCAATGCTATCAAAAATCGCATAAACAACTTCGTAAACAGTTTCTACCTGCAGACAAAGATAAATGCAGGCAACCTGCCACAGAATTCCCTGAAACTGATGAACCGTGACATCCATATCTCCGAGTTTACCATTCCAGAGGATTCTCGTTGGATGGGACGTACACTGATGGAAATGCAGCTCGGCACTATCTTCAATGTACATATCAGCAGCATCCTGCGAGGCAGCCGACGCATAAACATCCCACTTGCTAGCGAGATTCTCCTACCTGGCGACCGCCTTCAGGTCATCGGTGGCGACGAGGACATGGCTATCTTCTCCAAAGCCATCAATGGTGCTGTCTTTGAGAATGACGACTCAAAGCAAGAGGAAGAAATGACACTCAAGAAGATTGTGATAACGGAAGGCAGTCTATTCTTTGAAAAGAACCTCATCCAACTGAACCTTCGCGAACGCTATAAGGCTATGGTCGTGGGCATGGAGCGAGGCGAGAAGAAACTGTCTGTCATCAGTCCTGACTATAAATTCCAGTCGGGCGACATCATTTGGATTGTGGCAGAAGCTACCTCAATAAAGAGTTTTGTATAAAGATGAGTTCTATAAATTACCACTGAAGTATATAAAAACAACATAATAGAACAACCAATGAAGAAAAGATTTATAAATCCAAAATATTATGCAACACGCGACCCGGAAATTCGCCTTGTAAACACCTTTGACGAGTTTCTGGAGAACATGGCAGAAGTTGCCAAGGAAAACTATAGCAAGGTTCTCGGCTACCCTACTGCAGGAACTGCCAACATGGAAGGTTTCTACGACTGGTATGTCAATACAGGTATGACTCGCGTCTTCATGAACAATGCCGGCGATCCTTTCGGCGATAGTGCCGTAAACCTTACCACAATGAGCATTGAGCGCAAGACAATCCAGTTTATGGCTTCACTTCTTGGTTTCAATCGCGACAATGTATGGGGCATCATCACTGCCAGCGGTACAGACGGCAACAACCACGGCATATACTTCGGAGCACAGAAACTCAAGAACGAGACAGGACTGCTGCCAATTGTCTATGTTTCAAAGGAATCGCATTATTCAAACATGCGACTCTGCGACCTACAGAACCTTGAAGTCCGACTCATTGACTGCGACGATATGGGCAGAATGAAGCCTGAGGCTCTGCGTGCTGCCATCTATCCGGGACGACCAGCACTTATGATTTACTCTGTCGGTTCCACGTTCAAAGGTGCCATTGACGACCAGCAGGCGCTCAACGATGTTCTTGACGAAGTGAATCCTGTGGCAGTCTATCGCCATGTTGATGCAGCTCTCTTCGGTGGTTATCTGCCATTCACGGAGCATCACGACATCGTGGATATAAATAAATGCGGCTATCAGTCTATAGCCATCAGCGGGCATAAGTTTTTCGGTGTAGATGCCCCTTGCGGACTTTTCATGACCACACACTCTGTTTTTGAAGCGCAAAAATCTTTTAAGGTGGCTTATCTCAACGGCTCTATGCCGATGATAAACTGCTCGCGCTCGTCTATCATTCCGCTGAAATTCTACTGGATAATAGACCGACTCGGCATAGAAGGACTCTCGGAACAGGCTCAGACCATTCTAGAAAACACAGATTTCTTCCTCGGCGAACTCCGCAGAATAGGTTGGCCAGCATGGAAAAACGACTTCTCCAATACCATAATAATGAAGAAGCCGTCTGACAAACTTACCGAGAAATATAACCTCGCCTGCGGTTATGACGAAGCCCTCGGTGGCAAACTCGTCCACGCTGTTGTTATGCAGAAGGTCACTCGCGAACTCATCTCCGCCTTCATCTCTGACCTTGAAGACGAGATGATGCTCGCATAGCTTAACCTCTTAACCTTTTACACCTAATAGTTTTTGCTATATTACTACGGTAACTATAAAAAAATACTACTTACCGTAGTAGTTTTAACGCGTTTTTCTTGCTGGAATGATAATGTTTTTGTACTTTTGCATCCAAATTAACAAGGTGAATCTATGGCAAATACAATCATAGGAAGAAAAAAGGAATCCAAATTACTCAATGAACTATATAATAGCAACAAGGCAGAGTTTATTGCTGTCTATGGAAGAAGACGTATTGGTAAGACTTTCTTAATAGACAAGACGTTCGGAGAAAAATACGATTTCTATATGACAGGAATCTACGAAGGAACAAGGGCTGAGCAACTTACCAACTTCACATACCAGTTGGAACGATATTCTGGCAAGAAAATCAAACAGCCGAAGACATGGATAGATGCTTTCTTTCGTCTTCAGGACTTTCTTGAAACGAAAAGAAAGCAGAAACGTATTCTTGTATTCATTGATGAGCTTCCATGGCTGGACACACCACGCTCGCGCTTCCTTAAAGCCTTTGAGCTGTTTTGGAACGAATGGGCATCAAAGCTTGACAACATGAAGTTGATTGTGTGTGGTTCTGCCACAATCTGGATGACAAGCAAGTTGCTTGGCAACAAAGGCGGACTTCACAACCGTGTTACGCAACCAATTTATCTTCGTCCATTCAACCTCCATGAAACGGAACTGTTTCTCAAATCCAGAGGTTTTGCCGTCTCACGTCGTCAGGTTGCAGAAGCATACATGTCACTTGGGGGTACTCCGTACTATTTGGATATGATGAGGAAATCTGATAGTATTGCGCAGAATATCGACCGCCTGTTCTTTAGTAAGGAGGCTCCTCTGAAGACTGAATATTCATTCCTTTTCAAGTCTTTATTCAAGGAGTCAACATTGTACAGGAGAGTCGTTGAAACGCTTTCTAAGAAGATGAAAGGCATGACACGCCAGGAACTATTGTCAGAAATAAAATGTGAAGACTCAGGGTATTTCTCCGACGTACTGACAGATCTCTGCAATTGCGATTTTGTGCGCAGATATACGGCTTTTGGAAAAACAGAGCGCGATATGATGTACCAACTCACAGACCTCTATACCTTGTTTTATTTGCGTTTTGTAAAGTCCTATAACGGAGGTGACGAACATTACTGGAGTCACAGACAAACTGACATTACATCATGGCAAGGCTACGCATTTGAACAAATCTGTCTTCACCACATACAGCAGATAAAACGTAAATTAGGTATAAATGGAATACTCAGTAATGTTTGTACATACTCATGGCTTCCTTTTACCGATAAGAATGAAAAGCAACACCGTGGAGGACAGATTGACCTCATTCTTGACAGAGGAGACAAGACTATCAACCTATGTGAAATGAAGTTCGTGAGTGGAACATATTCCATATCTTCTGACTATGCCTCATACATGCAGTCGAGGGCTGAGAGTTTTAGGATGCTTTCAGAAACCGACAAGTCCATTCATCTTACGATGATTACGTCCGAGGGTGTTGAACACAACGAAGGATGGCAAAGCATACAAAGTGAAGTTGTATTGGAAGATCTGTTCCAAGACGAAGAATAACAAAACGAGACATTAAAAATATTGGTAAATGCGCCATTCTCGTGTAAGTCTCCACTAATTGGCAAAGACACAAAGTCCGTATTCACCTAGAACAGATGGTGGATACGGACTTATATTGTATATGAAGGAATGTTAGTTCTTGATTTATTTTGCTGAATCAAAATCTCATCATCAGTTCTGCCACAAGCTTGTCCTGGTCTGATTCCTTGGCAATGCCACCATTCGGATACCAGTACTTCTCGTAGTTGAGACGGAGAATGACGTGATTCTGCGGCGTGGTGTTTTCTTTTTATTGTTATGCTAAGCGTCAGCTCCTGCGAACTTATTCATACCTCGTATCATGTGGCGAAGGCAGCCGAGGAGTTCCTGCGATTCCTGAAGGATATGTACGGTGAGGAGCAGGGTGTTGATGTTCTGCTTTTCGTCCTGCAATGTGTCGAGCACCTTCTTTCTATCTTCAGAAATCTCACTTTGCGCAAGCGTACATCTTTCGCGAAGACGTTCTGCCTCAGTGAAATCGCCTGTTTGAAGCATCGAGAGAGTTGCATTGAACAGTTCTGTCACATTGTTTCTTGTGTCAATGAAACGCTCATGATAGGCAAAAGGCAGCGGCGAGAAGTTGTTGCCGATGTGCTCCCTGAGCGGATCGTTGATACGCTTCATGCAGTAGAGCATCTGCTGGCACGAGTTTATACCAAGGAAATACCAAGTGTTGCGCTGGATGACGGTGAGCGGATCCAATCGACGCATTGCGATAATCTCGCGGCGACGCTGGCGTTTCAGTTCCTTGCGCTCATCGTCTATAAGCGAAGTTCCACGACGCAGAGGACGATACTTGCTTGTAAGGAAACTATCCGTAGCCTTTCGATAGGAATCTATGACAAACTGAAGTCGAGCTGCATTGCCCTTGCGGATATGTTCGCAGAGGGTTTGCCAAATTTCAGACTCATCGCGCGTTCTCATCATCTGCTTGAACAGCGTATCATCTTCCTTCACGGCATCCTTGAACTTCATATTGCTGCGAATGAGCAGGAAGATTGCGAGAGCGATGGCACAAGCCATGGCGATGTAACCGCCGAAGTAAAGTCCATTAGTGACGAGGTAACAAGCAATGAATGCAGCGCCAGCCGTAATGAACCAACCGCCGATGACGCTCAGCACGCCAGTGATGCGGAATACGGCACTCTCACGACTCCAGGCACGGTCGGCAAGGCTTGTACCCATAGCGACCATGAAGGTGACGTATGTAGTAGAGAGAGGGAGCTTGAGACTCGTACCGATAGCCACGAGAAGTCCTGCAAACACAAGGTTTACGGCAGCACGAATAAGGTCGAAGGCAGCACCTTCAGGCAGCACCATTGCGTCGCTGTTGAAGCGAGAGTCAACCCATCTGCCTACAGGTGCTGGCACAAACTTCACAATACGAGTAGCCATCTTTGAGGAAGTGCGGACAATAGTGCGTGCAACGGCTGACGATCCGAACATCTCGTCACCTTCATCCTGACGGCTAAGGTCAACACTTGTCTTCACTACATTCTGCGCCTTCTTTGAGAATACGAGCGAGAGGACCATCACGAAGCCAGCTATGATGAGGAAGATTGTTGGTGTGTGTGCGCTTTCCATAAGCGAAGTCATAAGGAATCCGTCAGGATTTCCAGAACCGTTTGCCACATAATCCTGATAAGCTTCCAAGCCTGTAAGCGGTACACCCACGAAGTTCACGAGGTCATTGCCGGCGAAAGCCATGGCGAGAGCGAAGGTGCCAAGAAGAACAACGAACTTCAGCACAGGCAGTTTGAATGCACTCAACGCCGTCATTATGATGCTGAATACCAATACGCCACCGCCAAGGATGTACCAAGTGTTTTCGTTTATCAGTTCCTTCAGTTCTGGAGACATGAACGAGCTGCCTTTCAGTCCGTTGATAAGCAGGAACCAGATGATGCTCGTCACGGCAATACCCGAGAAGATTCCAATCTTCAGTGAACTGCTTGTCAGTCCTCCCATCTCACCGTTGTAAGCCGTTGTCTTGCCGTTCACGCGATAGGTGAACGTAAACACCATACGACTTATCCACATAACAACCATACCGACCACGAAGGCTATTGCCACACTGAGGAAGATACCCATGATGACGCTTATCGCCTTCTCCGTATTGAGCAGATCGCCGAGGCTGAGAAGCGTGCCGTCAGCAGCTGTGGCATTGTGCATAAGCTTCAGAATGGCAATAGCAAAGGCACCGCCAAGCAACTCGAACACCATGCTGACAGTTGTAGATGTAGGCATACCGAGAGTGTTGAAGATGTCGAGCAATATGACATCTGTCACCATTACCGCAAGGAACACGCACATCACTTCATAGAAAGTGAAGTGCTCAGGAGTCATTATGCCGTGGCGAGCCACATCCATCATGCCGTTACTCATTGCCGCACCGGCAAACACGCCTACAGCTGCAATCAAAACTATCGTCTTGAACTTCGCCACCTTCGCGCCAATGGCAGAGTTGAGGAAGTTCACCGCGTCGTTGCTGACACCTACTACGAGGTCGAATATCGCCAGCAAGCAAAGGAAAATAACTATTCCGAGAAAAACCGTGTTCATTTTCTAATTTACTGATTTACAATTTACTGATTTTCGATTAATTTGTAGGGCTCACAAATGTTCGCCCTACAGAATTTTCCTTTACCCCTTTAAACATTTGACTTTTCCGCCAACTCATTGATTATTCCATCGGCAAGTCCCATTGTAGGCACGATGATATCTTCTGCCTTTGCCACTTCTGCCACCATAAGGAATAGCTTTGCGGCAGGCACTATTACATCTGCACGGTCTTCGCGGAGGTCGTATTGCTCCATGCGTTCTTCTACGCTGAGCGAGGCAAGGGATTCGTGAATCTTAGCCAGCGAACTGACCATCAGCTTGTCTGCCTTGCGCTCGTTCTTTGGCGTTAATCGGTAGAGCTTGTTGATGTTGCCGCCTGAGCCGATGATCTGGATATTGTCTATGCCGCGGCAGAACTTTGCAACGGCATTGCGCATTGCCTCCCACTTAGCTTGAGATACATTGTCGGCAAGAATACGCAGCGTACCGATATTGAACGAACGACTCTCGATGAGCTGTCCCTCACAAACCAGAGAAAGTTCCGTACTGCCGCCGCCAACATCCATGTAAAGCAGATTGCCCATCATGGCTTTGTTGCAGTCGCGGAGTATGCGAGCCTCTTCGTCGCCGGTGATGATATCGATGTCTATGCAGAGTTTCTTTCGTATGTTTCGCAGAATCTTCTTGCCGTTCTTTGCATCGCGGAAGGCGGAAGTGGCACAAGCGCGGTAGTCCTGCACATTATATATAATAAGCAGCTGTCGGAACACCTTCATGGCGCGAACGAGTTGCTTCTCGCGCTCCTCGCTTATCCTGCCGATGCTGAACACGTCAATGCCGAGTCGAAGCGGAATGCGCACGAACTGCAGTTTCTTCATGCGGACAGAAGCTGGCTGTCCGTCTTTACTTTCTACACGCGTAACCTGCTTGATGAGTATGCGTGCTGCGTTTGAGCCAATGTCTATGGCCGCAAGATTGAACTTGTCTGGTGATATTTCTCTTTTCATAACTTTGAATAATAATTGTAAAGCGCCTCCTGACTTCTGAACTTGTCGTCGCTCTCCCTACCTTCAAGGGAGGGCTGGGGAGGGTCTATAACCACGCGACCTTGCATCGTGTCCTTCAGTCCCCAGTCAACTATTCTGCGGCATTCCGCCTTGATGTCTGGGTCATAGACAGGAGTGACGACCTCAATGCGGTAGTCCAGGTTTCGCGTCATCCAGTCGGCAGAACCAAGGAACACCTTCTCGTCGCCGCCGTTGCAGAAGCAGAAGATACGCGCATGCTCCAGATAACGGTCTATGATGCCCTTCACGCGCAGGTTCGGCTTTGTATCCTTGTTGTCAGTCAAAGAGCAATTTCCGCGTATCAACATATCAACCTTCACGCCAGCCCTTGCCGCATCATACACCTTGCTGACCATCTGCGGATCAGTAACGTGGTTTATCTTTATCCTGATGTAAGCAGGTTTGCCCGAAAGGTGATTCTTAATCTCCTGATCAATGAGCTGCATGAAACGCTTCTTCATGTCGTTTGGCGAAACGAGAAGTTCCTTGAACTTCGGCTGGGCGTAAGGTTTCTCTATAAACTTGAACACCTTCTCCACATCGTCCGTCAGGTTTCTCTTTGCCGTAAACATCAGCATGTCGGTATAGGCACTGGCGTTTCCCTCATGGAAGTTGCCCGTAGAGATGCACGCGACGCTCTGTCCGTTGGAGAACTTAATGTGCGTAATCTTGGAGTGGATCTTCAATCCCTCTATGCCGAAGATCACGTTGATGCCAGCGTCCTGCATCTTCTTCGACCAACTGATGTTGCTTGCCTCGTCAAAGCGTGCGAAGAGTTCTATCACAACAGTCACGCGCTTGCCATTCTGAGCAGCACAGATGAGTGCACTTATCACCTTCGAATCCTTTGCCAGTCGGTAGAGCGTTGTCTTAATGGACTTCACTCGAGGGTTGATGGCAGCCTCGTTAAGAAGTCGGATGTAACCGTCGAAGCTATGGTACGGCACATGCAGGAATCTGTCCTTCTCGCGTATCACGTCAAAGATGCTCTTCTGCGTGTTGAACTCTGAGGGCAGTATCGGTGTCCAGCGAGGATATTTCAGGTCCTTTCTGCCACAGTCAGGAAACTTCATGAAGTCCTTGTGGTTCTGGTATCTGCCGCCCTTTATGGCAGTGTCCGTCTTTCTGCCGCCATTGAGAATCTTCTTAATGTGGCGCAGAGCACCTTCGGGCATATTCTCGTCATAGACCATACGCAGCGGAGTTCCAGCCTTACGCGACTTCACGCCCTTCTGCACCTTCTGCATAAGTCCGTTGCGCAGGTCGTTGTCAATCTCCATCTCAGCATCACGAGTGAACTTAAAGCTCCATGCCTCCAGTTTCTCATAGTCTATGCCGGGAAAAGTCATATGCAGACAGGTGCGAACCACGTCGTCCAGATACATCACATAGTTTTCCTTGGTTTCAGACTCCTCCTGTGGGGAGGTTGGGAGGGAACCTACCCACCTTCCGCAACTGTCTATCGGCAGAGGCATCAGAGCGTAATGCGCCTTGCCACTCTTGCGTATCAGTCTTACAATGAAATAGATAGTGTCGTCGCCTTCGTTGTCAAAATGCTTTATTTCATCAATCCACATCGGCGAGATACGTCCCATGATGTGCTGACGGTAATAGCTCTCCACAAAAGCTCTCTGCGCATCGGTGAGTTGCGTCTCGTTGATGATATTTATATTCTCCTTGCTCAGAGCCTCAACCACTTCATCTACAGCCAGCTTATACTCCTCGCTGTATCGTGCATTAAGCTTATTTATCTCCTTCTGCACCTTGATGAGGGTGTTCTTTTCCTTCTCTTCCGCCTTAGTTTTAGGTTCAAAGAGTCGTATCGTGCGGTTTATGCACGCCATGCGTACACGGAAGAATTCGTCCAGATTGTTGGAATAGATTCCGAGGAAGCTCATGCGTTCAAGAACAGGTACGTTCTCTTTTCGTGCTTCCTCAAGGATGCGATGATTGAAATACATCCACGACACATCGCGCTCTACGGTTTTCAGTTCCTTTGCCATTTTTTTGTATTGTTACAAGTGAGTTACTTTGCCAAACCGAAATAGACCAAACCGAGAAATGCGATAATGATAATCAATCTCGCCCAGTTGTAGATACTTGTGATCTTCCTTGCTTTTTCTTCATTCATAATCTTCATTTTTTTGTATTTGCGCTGCAAAATTACCCTTAGCGTATTACAGAATGTTTGCAAAAATGTTAAGATAATGTTTCGTAACTGGATTGTAATATATGGAATACGCATCAAAAAGCATAGGAAAACGCATCAAAAAGTATAGGAATACGTCTCAAAAAATGCATTTTTTGAAGTGTTTTCCTATGAGTTTTGCAACCAAAAGCAGTAGTTCTTCTTAGCTACGATGGGCAAAGCGTAAGAAAGTGCTGCGGTGAGGTGGCGAGTTATAGCAGAATTTTAGAAAAGAATGATTGTATTGATTAGTGACGCATATTCAGTATCAGAAATAAAAGAGTGTAGTTCCTCTATAGTTAATTTGTGTTAAATTTTATTGGATTATTTGGATAACCAAAATATTGTTCGTAATTTTGCGACCAAATTAAAGACGTAAGACTTATGGCAGAGAAGAAATATTGCATAAAGACAGAGACGCTGGCACAGATGGCGAAAGCTCTTGGACACCCAGCTCGCATAGCCATCATGAAGTTTCTTGCCAGGCAGGAAACATGTTACTTTGGTGACATTCACGAGGAATTGCCTATAGCAAAGGCTACGGTGAGACAGCACCTTGCAGCTCTTAAAGAGGCTGGACTTATTCAGGGTGAGATAGAAACGCCTAAGGTGCGCTATTGCATCAACAAGGAGAATTGGGAATACGCCAAGCAACTGTTTGACGAGTTCTTCAATATGGAGTTGCAGAAAAGTAGCAAGAGCTGCTGCGATTGAATTTGACAGGCGCATAATGCCCACCTATTGATATTATACCCTCGCGGTTACGGCTTCGAGGGTTTTATCAAAAGATAGATGTTCGTTGTTCTACGAATTATAAACAATTATATAAACCAAACCCAAGCCCTGTTACGGTTCTCCCCATTGTAGGGGAGTTAAAGGGGGATCTTATTATGGAAATCAAAGTGCTCGGTACAGGCTGCGCAGGATGCAAGGCTCTGTTCGCAACAGTTGAGAAGGTCGTAAGTGACCTCGGTATTAACGCAAACCTCGTGAAGGAGGAGGACATCATGAAGATCATGCAGTACAACGTGATGACGCTCCCAGCCCTTGTGGTTGATGAGGAGGTTGTGGCGAAAGGCAAGCTCTCGTATGAGCAAGTAAAGGAATTGTTGAACAAATAAACATCAGAACATCATGAAAAGAATCATTATTATGCTTGTTGCAGCTGTGGTTTCGGCTGTGACAATGAGTGCTTGTAACGGTGCAAATGCGTCGAACGAAACCAGCACGACCGAGGTTGCCGCACCTAAATCTGACAACAAGGTTGAAGTAATCTATTTCCACGGCAAGCAGCGTTGCATGACTTGCATGGCGATAGAGAAAGAAACCAAAGCGCTTATGGAAGGTGAGTTGGCAGAACAAGTGAAGGCAGGCAAGGTCAGAATGCGAGTTGTTGATTTCTCGACAGAAGAAGGCAAGGCGATTGCAAAGAAATATAAGGTGACATTCTCGTCACTCTTTGTTGTCGCTAATCCTGGTAAAAATGAGAAAGCCGAAGACCTCACCCGCTTCGCCTTTGCCAATGCAAGGAACAACCCTGAAGGCTTCCGCAAAGAGTTGAAGGGCAAGGTGATGAAGGGTATAAAGTAATGGTTATGGACTTCCTCAATCAACTTCTCGACAACAGTCAGATTCCTGTATTGACTGCGTTCTTGTTAGGATTGCTTACGGCTCTAAGCCCTTGCCCCTTAGCCACCAACATTACAGCTATCGGTTTCATCTCCAAGGGTATGGCTGACCGTAAGCGTGTGCTGTGGAGCGGCATACTCTACACCATCGGACGTACGATAGCCTACTCCCTGCTGGGCGCACTCCTTATTTATATTATAAGGAAAGGTGCCGACACCTTCGATCTCCAGCAAGCAATTAGCGAATGGGGTGAGGTGGTTATTGGACCTGCACTCATCATTATCGGTGTGCTGATGCTCGTTGGTGAGTTTATCAACCTTGGTGGCAGGTTCGGTTTTCAGGGAGGCGGTCGTGCGGAACGGTTGAGCGGTCCTCTTGGCGCTTTTATCCTCGGCATCCTCTTTGCTCTTGCTTTCTGTCCGTCAAGTGGCTTGCTTTATTTCGGTATGCTCATCCCAATGTCTGCAACGGCAAGCGGTGGCTATCTGCTGCCAGTGGTGTACGCCATAGCAACGGCTCTGCCTGTGCTTATCGTTGCGTGGATCTTAGCGTTCAGCATGCAGTCGCTTAGCAAGTTCATGGGGCGCGTTACTGTCTTTCAGCGTTGGTTCAACCGACTTGTTGCAGTACTTTTCGTCCTTGTTGGCGCATACTATTGTTACATACAGACCCTCTAAATCTCCCTTAAAGGGAGACTTCCCAACCCGCATGGCATCCTCCCCCTTTAAGGGGGATAAGAGAGGGTCTTTTAAGGGGGATAAGTGGGGGGCTTCTATACTTATAAAATTATGAAACGAATACTTATCCTATGTACCGGCAATAGTTGCCGCAGTCAGATGGCGATGGGCTTCCTTCGCTCATTCGGTCAGAATATTGAAGTACAATCAGCAGGAACAAAACCTGCCGCAGAAGTCAATCCTTTTGCCATCAAGTCGATGCAGGAAGTCGGCATTGACCTGAGCATGGAAACACCAAAGAGCGTGGAACTGTTCCTTGGCGAGGAGTGGGATTTCGTCATCACCGTCTGCGGAGGTGCCAACGAGTCGTGCCCCGTATTCGCAGGTAAGGTCGGCAAGCGTATGCACATCGGCTTTGATGATCCTGCATCAGCAACAGGTACAGAT
>JAZLKJ010000144.1:0-14880 GCA_045597565.1 Prevotella sp.
TCTTCTCTTTATTTTTGTTTAACCTTCATGTAAAGGAAGCACAGCATTATCGTAAGACAAATACTATAAACGATCACCAGACCTTCACCATACCACCAAGCATCTTCCCATCCCCAGATTTTCAGTCCATTAACTGTTTTATGCACCCAAATTCGGGAAGAGGGGAATAAAAGTGTAATTATCTCATCAAGATGGTGTGAACTATTTACGAAGAATATACTTTCTACTATTGTTTCTATCACAGTAAACCTGTACTTATACAGCACCATGAACACAGGCAGATTTAATATTGGGTAAATAATACCGCACACTATACCAGCAAAAGCAGGAGATGAAAAAGGAGTTCGCTGTTCTGGTGGTTAATAGTACTGTATGACCTCAGTCTCAATGAAAACTGCCATAGTTATAGCAAGGACACTCAAGAGATAAGTCCGCAGTATGTATAACAAGAAATTCTTCATAGTGTATAAAAGTTAATAATTTGCTTCTTTATATACATATGATAACATAAGCAATGAGGTACATCAACTCACAGATATGGACAGTTTTCTATTGTACAGTTCTTGCCAAATACGAAGCAGTCCGGTAACTAGTATTCTCATAATACATTGAACTGCGATAGTTGGCAATCTTTGTCCTCTGTTGAAAGTCACTTTAGTACAGGTGCCTTACAGCATGGGCAGGTGTCTGCATCAAGACTCACTGTGTTTTGGCAGAAAACACAACAGGTGTGCGTGTCGTTTGGTTCTTTTTTCTTCTCAAATGGTGCGGGAAACTGAGGCAGGAAGCGTATCTCATCGCCAACTCTCAGATAGTTATATATTCCACGATATCCAGAACTCTTATGTGTATGCTTCTTGCCATTTGTGTCACGGGTAACGATATAATATGTTACTCTGTTGGAATCATAATCATCGTCCCAGTGTACAGTCTTTTCACGCTTTTCTATCACTGTTCCGATATACGACTTCTGCATCTTCTGCTTTATGGTAGGATATATTCCACAACAGAACATGATCAGGGAAACTATAGGGCCGTACGTAAATGCCTCTGCAATGGTTATGTCGCTCGAACAAAGCGCATAGATGCAGAATCCAACGATCGGCGCGATGACCATTATAACAAGACAGAGGTTCAGCCAGCGTCTCTGCATAGCCAGATAAGCTTTGATCTCCTCAGAATCTACTCTCTGGGAATATCCACCAGAGTTGTGTGAATGTGCCGCAACCGTGTGTAAAGGTTCCGGTTGACTGACATTCCTTCTTACAGCAGTGCCACATTTGTCGCAAAATGAATCACTGTCATTCAGTTTAGTTCCACAGTTTCTACAATACATAAGTCATTTGGGGGTTTGAATTCACAGATATGGACAGTTTTCTATTGTACAGTTCCTGCCAAATACGAAGCAGTCAGGTAACTAGTATTCTCATAATACATTGAACTGCGATAGTTGTCAATCTTTGTCGCAATCCATGATGTATAAACGGCGATAAGAGTTTGGATGACATTACGCGTATTCGTAGCCAACGTGGCTATCATACGAGAATAGACTTTGCCTATGTCCCAATATGACGGAACACTGATGTCACCAAGATTCTTCGTGTTGTCATAGTTGCCAATTGTGAGATTGTGCTTCTCTATAAGTTCCGTGGCAACTTTCTCTATGTTCTCGCAATGATAGACGTCGGCTAAATCATAGATGTGTTTGAGTTCTTTTTCGCCTAATGCTTCCACAACAACACCACGCGGATTCTTGGTCATACGACCGATGTACTCTATTAGCGAACATGTATAGAACAAATCATTCTGCTGCTGTTCCATTGTCTTTTCAATCTTCATAAGCGCAATCCTCCGATGATATAAAGGTTAATGTTTTCAATGCTTTATCCGTGCAGAAACAAATCTGATGAGTTGGGTATCTGAACTTTGCCAATGCCCAGAACTGCTCACGATTTATGACTCCTGCAATGAAGTCTGCTACGTAATTATATATCTGATCATCTGCCATAGCGCCAATCACAATGTCATGACTGTGCGGCTTTCCTGCACGACAATCTGCAATAAAGTCAAGCCACTCGTCGGTCATTTCCTTGAACTCAAGGACGTCCAATCCTTCTGCCGGATTATATTCATACGTTGACAATGTCGGAGTGTCGTACTTGTTAGCCCAACGTATGGCCTGTTTTGCCAATATGGTACAATAAAACCCTTCTCCAAAGTCCTTCGTAAAACGACCTTGGATTATTCTTGGCTCTGTAACTGCCATATAGCTGCCGTGATATATAGTTTGTTTCATGATTTATAGAATTAAGTTATTTTACCATTCTCCCCAGTAGCTTCTATCAAGACTTCGGTAGAGGACGGCTTCTTGGATGTGGCGCTTCTCTACGGTTTCGGAGTTGTCGAGGTCGGCTATTGTGCGGGCAACCTTGAGGATGCGAGAGTAGGCGCGGGCGGAGAGGTTGAACTTCTCCATTGCAGTCTTCAGGACGTTCATTGCGTCGGGAGTCGGCTCGGCGTATTTGTGGATGTGTTTCTCGGTCATCTGCGCGTTGCAATAGACGCCGGCATCGCCAGCAAAGCGCTTTGTTTGTATCTCACGAGCTGCGACGACACGGGCACGGATGTCACGAGAAGGCTCTCCAGGTTGAAGTTTTGCAAGGTCGTTGAACTTCACATTTGTGCATTCTATCTGAAGGTCAATGCGGTCGAGAAGCGGTCCACTGATCTTACCGAGATAGCGCTTTATCTGTCCCGGAGTGCAGTTGCAGTCGTGCGTCGGGTCGTTATAATAGCCACAAGGACAAGGATTCATTGCAGCAACGAACATGAAGTTGCAAGGATAGTCAATGTTGTATGTTGCACGAGAGATTGTAACCTTATGGTCTTCAAGTGGTTGCCGCATTACCTCAAGTGTCTTTTTATTGAATTCCGGCAGCTCGTCTGCAAACAAAATTCCGTTATGAGCAAGGGAAATCTCGCCTGGACGTGCAACCTGACCGCCTCCACAGAGGGCAACTTGAGAAATGGTGTGATGCGGCGAGCGGAATGGACGGCGAGTCATCAATGGAGAACCGCCGGTGGTGGATGTAGGCAGCATTCCTGCTATGGAGTATATCTGTGTCGTCTCAAGACTTTCGCCAAGGCTCAGCGGAGGTAGAATCGTTGGTAGTCGTTTAGCCATCATGGACTTTCCGCTGCCTGGAGGACCTACCATTATCATGTTGTGTCCACCAGCTGCCGCGACCTCCATGGCACGCTTGACAGACTCCTGTCCTTTTACATCTGCAAAGTCAACATCAAACTGTATCTCCTCCTCGCAAAACTCCTTGCGAGTATCAACGAAAGTTGGCTGCAAGCCTTTCGGATTTCCATTGATAAAGTCGATGACCTCCAGTATATGGTTCATGCCATAGATTGACAGATTGTTGACTACAGCCGCCTCGCGCTCGTTTTCCTTCGGCACGATCATGCCTGCGAAATTCCTTTTGCGTGCCTCAATGGCTATAGGCAGTGCTCCCTTTATCGGCTGAAGAGTGCCGTCAAGTCCGAGTTCGCCAAGAAAGAGATAATTGCTGATAGAATCTTTCTCCACATGCTTGTTCAGTGCAAGCAGTGACATTGCGATGGAAAGGTCGTAGCCGCTACCCTCTTTCTTCAAATCTGCCGGTGCCAGGTTGATAGTATATTCCGCCATCTTCGGTGCCTTGCCGATGGATGTAAGTGCCGCCACAATGCGGTCGTGACTTTCCTTTACGGCAGCATCGCCAAGTCCGGTAAGACTGTAACGCATGCCAGTTGTACTGAAAGCCTCCACATTTACGATATTCACCTCAAGTCCATTGAGCGCGGCGCAAAACGTTTTTACTATCATAGCGTCATTAGTTGATTAGTTGATTTTACGATTTGAAGATTATTCTTTTTACGTCTGCAAAAGTAATTGTTTTGTTTCATATTGCCAAATAAATCCGGATAAAATGTCACATTGAGGGCAAATGAAACGTGGTTTTTGGAATTTTTCGTTACCTTGCTCATCACCTTAAGATACTTTCCCGTGAGTTTGTTCACCTGCTGCTTTGTCCTCAAGATTCTGAAGAATTACTGCGCAGCTGGCATCGCCTGTTATTGACATTGTAGTTCTGCCCATGTCAATGATGCGGTCAATACCGGCAGCTATTGCGACACATTCCAGAGGTATGCCTGCTGATGCGAATACCATCGCCATAAGGGCAAGGGAGCCTCCTGGAATGCCTGGTGTGCCGATAGAGGCTATAGTGGCTGAGGTGGCAATGGCGATGTATTGCGACATGCTGAGTTCCATGCCACAGCATGTTGCCATAAATACGCTAGTAACGCCAAGATAGATTGCTACACCGTCCATGTTGACGGTTGCTCCGAGCGACAATACGAAATTGCCGAGGTCTTTTCTTACACCCATTCGTTCAGTACACTGCATGGTGTATGGCAGAGTGGCAACGCTGGAGTCGCTGGAGTAGGCAAAGAGCATTGCAGGAAACATCTTTCGGAAGAATTCAGTCGGCTTCTTGCCGCCCATAATCCATACGCATGGCGCGTAAACCAGTAGGGCGTGAAGCACGAAACATAGGTATGCCACGCCTATAAGCACTGCGTATGAACCAAGTACCTGAGGCCCATTTTCTGCTACCACTGGCGTCAGCATACAGAATACTCCTATCGGAGCTACTGCCATGATGTATGAGAGAATTTTTGAAATCACCTCGTTTAGACTTATGACGAGGTCTTTTGTCGGCTTTCCTTTCTCGCCTACGTGGACGATGGCAAACCCGAAGAACAGGGCTATGACGATAACCTGCATCATCTGTGTGGACGCTATCGGCTCTATGATATTCTTAGGGAAAATGTTCACCAACTGATCCATGAGTGTTATCTGAGGAGCTTCCATGAGTTCCATGCCTTCGAGGTTGATGGTAGGGAAGTATGAGGTCATGAAGGTAGAAACTGCAATACCCAGCGTTACTGCTACGATAGTTGTACAGGTGAAATAAACCATAGCCCTGATGCCGAGCTTTCCTACCTTACGGATGTCTTCCATAGAGAGCACACCAGAGATTATCGATACCATTACGAGTGGCACCACGATAAACTTCAGGAGGTTAAGGAATATCGTACCGAAAGGCATTATATATTTGTCTGCCACTGAGGCGCAGTCCTGCATCAGGGTTCCTGCGATTACGGATAACACAAGAGCTATCACAATTTGCATCGTTACAGAGATTCTTTTCATGATCACTTAATTATTGAAGTTTCCCACCCTTGTGATAGGGCGGCCTGAAAGGCCAATGTTGCTAAGTGATTGCTGGGCTTTCAGCCCGTTTTGCATGAGGGGGGAAATTTCAGTGGTTTATAGCAATTTGGCGTCAAAGTTACATCTTTTTGTCGACTTTCAGCACTATTTCTTATTTTTATTAGTTCTACATGTGCATTTTTAGTGCTTTTTACGCTGATTAGCCTCAAATATGCAAAGAATGAATTCTTTTTACGCGCAGCCTTAGGAAGGTCGCAGTCTTAGCGACCATCCGCGTAAGCGGATATTCATAATCGCTCATGCTTGCCACTTTGCGTCATGGTCGCTGAGGCTGCGACCCTCCTAAAGTTACCTACATTGATTTTAGTGTCATTGTTGCATCGCCAAGGGTGTAAGATGACAGTGAAATGGTGGTTTTTGACCCGAAGTAATGAAATGAGTTTTGTATGTATGTAAAAATGGCTAACATACATACATAATTTTGCTTCATATTGCCATAATTCTGCCATTTTCTTGCCTACCGTCACATTTTCCACCATTCGTTCTGTATAATTCAAAATAAAAGCGTAACTTTGCAGTCAAATCAAACAATAGTTATCGATGAAACTGACAGTAATAAAGGTAGGCGGTGCTGTGGTGGAAGACGCTCAGCAGCTGCAGCAGCTGCTGAAGGATTTCGCAGCTATAGAAGGTCCTAAGGTGCTAGTTCATGGTGGAGGCCGCCGTGCAACGAAGGTGGCAGAGCGACTCGGCATTGAGACGAAGATGGTGAATGGTCGCCGCATAACGGACAAGGATATGCTTGAGGTGGTGACCATGGTTTATGGTGGCTTGGTGAACAAGAATGTCGTTTCCGGTCTTCAGGCACTCGGTGTGAACGCCATTGGTCTGACTGGTGCTGACGGCAATGTGCTCAGAGCGCACAAACGTCCTGTGGTGGATGTGGATTACGGTTTTGTTGGCGATATTGACAAAGGCAATCTCGACACTCTCTCTATTCTGCTTCATGCCGGAATAACTCCGGTAATGGCTCCGCTGACACACGACGGCAAAGGTAATCTCCTCAACACGAATGCTGACACCATTGCGGCAGAGACTGCAAAGACTCTCGCGCGCACCTACGACGTAACCCTCATCTACGCCTTCGAGAAGCCTGGTGTGCTGAGCAATCCTGACGATGACAACAGCATCATTCCGCTCATTACGCGCAAGTCTTACGAGCAGTTTAAGGCTGATGGCACTGTTTCCGGTGGTATGCTTCCTAAGATAGACAATGCCTACAACGCAATAAAGTCTGGCGTCAAGGAGGTTATCATTACCAAGGCAGACGCCATTGATGGCGAACACGGAACGAAGATTATTTGATGTTTGTTTCACAAGCGAGCTTGCGAAGGGTAATGACTAATGGGTAATGGCTAATGGGTAATGGCTTCCTTGCGGATATGTGGCCATTAGCCATTAGCCTTTAGTCTTTAGCCTCAACTTGAGTTTGCTCAAGTTGAATAATGCTTATTCAGCCATGAGGAATGCTTTGAAGTCGGCGAAGTCCTTGCTGCATTCAACGCTCTGCTTAGTACCCTTCATGAACTCTGCGAGACGTTCTGGGATTGCAACCTCAGCACCGATGATGTCTTCAACTGTTTCCTTGAACTTTGCAGGATGGGCTGTTTCTGCGAAGACTGCGTGTTCGCCTGGCTGGAGTTGCTCCTTGAGTGCGCGATAACCGCAAGCACCGTGAGGATCAAGTGTGTAACCTGTCTCTGCGTAGCACTGCTTCATTGTCTCTGCTATCTGCTCGTTGGTGTATGTTGCACCGGAGATGAGCGAAGTGATATGAGCGTGGTCGCCCTTGTAAAGCTCGTAGATACGTGCGAAGTTGCTTGGATCGCCAACGTCCATAGCGTTTGCGATAGTCTGAACAGATGCCTTTGGCTCGTACTTGCCTGTCTGGAGGTAGTTGAAGAAGATGTCATTGGCATTGTTTGCAGCGATGAAACGCTTCACTGGGAGTCCCATCTGATGACCGAAGAGGGCTGCGCAGATGTTTCCGAAGTTACCGCTTGGCACGCAGATAACGAAGTCTTTCTCCTTGCCAATCTTCTTGAGCTGTGCGTAAGCGTAGAAATAATAGAATGCCTGAGGGAGGAAGCGTGCCACGTTGATTGAGTTTGCCGATGTGAGCTTCATGTGCTCGTTGAGATCCTTGTCCATGAAGGCAGACTTCACGAGCGCCTGGCAGTCGTCGAACACGCCATCAACCTCTACGGCTGTGATGTTCTGTCCGAGAGTAGTGAACTGGCTTTCCTGTATCTTGCTGACCTTTCCCTTTGGATAGAGCACATAGACATGAATGCCGTCAACACCGAGGAAACCGTTGGCAACGGCAGAACCTGTGTCACCGGAAGTTGCAACAAGGACGTTTACCCCTTCCTTCTCTCCCATAGAAGGAGTGTTTACTCCCGACTGCTTCTTGATGAAGTATTGTAGGAGGCGAGCCATGAAGCGTGCGCCGACATCCTTGAAGGCGAGGGTTGGGCCGTGGAAGAGCTCGAGAGAGTAGATGTCTTCCTCTACCTTGTTGATAGGGCAGTCGAAAGCCAAAGTGTCGTAAACGATGTCCTGAAGGGCGTCAAGGTCAACATCTTCTCCGAAGAAGGCACTTGCTACGTTGTATGCTATCTCCTGGAATGACATCTTGTCGATGTTGTCGAAGAATGACTGTGGGAGTTTCTTTATCTCGTATGGCATATAGAGACCGCGATCTTCTGCGAGTCCGTTGACTACAGCCTGTTCGAGAGTGGCGTCTGCTGCCTTATGGTTTGTAGAGTAGTACTTCATGAAAAATTAAAAAATAAAAATTAAAAATTTAAGGGCTGCGCCTTGAATACCTTAAAAATTAAAGGCTAAGGGGTAATGCAAGCTGCCTTTACCCTTTAGCCTTTTAGCTTTTATGAATCAAGCACGGGCTTTTTGTTTCTTACTTTATGATGCCCAGCTCAACAAATACTTGCTTGAGTATCTGTACGCTTCGCTCAACCTGCTCTTCAGTGTGAGTAGCCATGAGTGCATAGCGAACGAGAGTGTCCTGAGGTGCACATGCTGGCGGAATAACTGGGTTGATGAATACGCCGCGCTCGAAAGCTCTTGCAACTACAACGAATGTCTTCTCAACATCGCGTACGTAGAGAGGAATGATTGGGCTTTCTGTTTCGCCAATCTCGAAGCCTTCTTCCTTGAAACGCTTGAGAGCGTATTCTGTAACCTTCCAAAGTGCAGCGATACGCTCTGGCTCGCTCTTGATGATGTGGAGGGCTTCGAGAGCAGCAGCTGTCGCAGCAGGAGTGTTAGAAGCTGAGAAGATGTAAGTGCGGCAAGTGTGGCGGAGGTAGTTGATTGTATCGGAATCAGCTGCGATGAATCCACCGATAGACGCCATAGACTTAGAGAATGTACCCATGATAAGGTCAACCTCGTCAGTAAGTCCGAAATGATCACAAACACCGCGACCGTCACGACCGAAGACTCCAAGACCGTGAGCCTCGTCAACCATGATAGAGCAGTTGTACTTGTGCTTGAGTTCTACAATCTTTGGCAGGTTGCAGAGGTCACCTTCCATAGAGAAAACGCCGTCAACGACGATGAGCTTGATAGCCTCGTGAGGAAGTCCCTGAAGAATGCGCTCAAGGTCTTCCATATCGTTGTGCTTGTAGCGCAACTGCTTAGCGAAAGAAAGTCGGCGACCGTCAACGATGGAAGCGTGGTCGCGATCGTCGCAGATGACGTAGTCGTTACGTCCGACAACCATTGCGATGACACCTGCATTTACAGAGAAACCTGTTGAAAAACAGAGTGTCTCGTCCTTACCTACGAACTCTGCAAGCTCTTTCTCAAGTTGGATGTGGATGTCAAGCGTACCGTTAAGGAAACGGCTTCCGGCACATCCTGAGCCGTATTTGTCGAGTGCAGCCTTACCTGCTTCGATGATTCTTTTGTCGCCTGTAAGTCCTGTGTAGGCGTTAGAACCGAACATAAGAACCTTGTGTCCTCCCATTTCCACCTCAGTGTCCTGATGGCTTGTGATAGCGCGGAAATAAGGATAGATTCCAGCCTCCATAAACTTCTGAGGCTCGCGATAGTTCTTATATCTTTCTTGTAATTGTCCCATATTCTGGTTTTAGTCTATATTATATAATATGTGTATAAACGGCTGCAAAGTTACAAATAATTTTAAACTTTGTTAAAAAAATGCAAGAAAATCATCGGTAGATGTAAAAAAAAGTGCCGCATTTATGGTTAATGCGATAGAATTTTTGTATTTTTGCATGCTTAAAAGCGTGTTTTTTGTCAAAAAACTAAACGTAGAAATGGTATAAGTATTGAAGTCAATCCTTTTTATATTGAACCCAATAAGCGGTACGGTAAAGAAAGAAAATATCGCACAGCTGATAGAGCATAATATCAGAAAAGATCTGTTTTCTTTTGAAATCCGATATACGGAATATGCCGGACATGCTGAGGAAATTGCCCGCGAAGCGGCTCAGAACCATGTTGATGTGGTTGTGGCTGTAGGCGGTGATGGCACTGTGAATGAGGTGGCAAGAGGTATTGTGCAGACGGATACGGCTCTTGCTATTATTCCTTGTGGCAGTGGCAACGGATTGGCGCGTCATCTTATGCTTCCGATGAATGCCAAGCAGGCGATAGAGCTTATCAATGAGATGGTGGTGCATCGTCTGGACTATGGTGTTGTGGACAATCATCCATTCCTCTGCACTTGCGGAGTAGGCTTTGACGCGTTCATCGCTGAGAAGTTTGCCAGCGCAGGAAAGCGCGGAATGATGACTTATGTGGAGAAGATTCTGAAGGATGGATTAACATACGCTCCTGAGCATTATGAGTTTTCAATCGACGATGAACCTGTAGTGTCGCAGGATGCGTGGCTTATTTCTTGCGCCAATGCTTCGCAGTATGGCAACAATGCATATATTGCGCCGCAGGCTTCAATGCGCGATGGTGTTCTGGATATCGTGGTCATGGAGCCGTTCAATCTGCTCAATGCGGTGTCGGTGAACATGGAGATGATAAACAAGACGCTTGACAAGAACTCCAAGATACATACCTTTCATGGCAAACGTATGACCATAAAGCGTCAGAGCGAGGGTTACATCCACTTCGACGGTGAGCCGGTCATGGCGCCTGCTACAGTGGAGGTTTATCTTGTGGAACGCGGAATAAATGTTGTTGTGAATGCTCATGCCGACAAGAAAAAGCGTCGTCCGAACATGTTCCAGCTTGCCTTGAGCGAGTTCTTCTATGATCTGGACACTCTACATCGCTCTATTGTGGAGACTGGCAAGATGATACAGCATGACATTGCGGAAAAAAGTAATACTCTGCAAAGTAATATCGTTGAGACGGGTAAGACTTTGCAGAGTAATATTGTGGAAACGGGCAAGAATATTCAGCGCCTGAACCAAGATATACTGAATAAACTTACAGGTGGTAATAACAAGTAGCTCAAGTTGAATTACTTATTTCTTTTTGTCGCGAAGAAACAGTGTGCGAGTCAGCATGACGATGGCTGCTATTGTTGCCAGGAATATCATGATGAAGAGGAAGGTGATGAGCAGACCGATAAGCACTGGGGCTGTCTGGTCATCGGCAACACCGCCTACATTCTCATATCCAGCGAGATAGTAGGCAAGGAAAATAACTACGGTTACGCCGATAAGGACGTAGAGTATGTAGTGGGAGAGTTTTTCGGGAGAAAACCGTTTCATTTGATGATTGGATGATTTGGTGATTTTCTGATTTTTAAAGAACCCGGCTGATGACAGCAGGGGATAATCGGAGATGAGGGCTGAATTTAGATTTTTGCTTTAGACTTGGAAAGGATGTCCATGAGCGTGATGGCTGATTCTTCCATCTGGCATGTGATATGCTCTATCTTCGAAAGGATGAAGTTGTAGAATATCTGAAGGATGACGGCTGAAACGATACCGAAGATGGTTGTGATGAGCGCTACCTTCATACCACTTGCCACGACGGTAGGAGAGATGTCACCGGCATTCTGAATATCGTTGAAAGTGAGCACCATACCAATAACCGTGCCGAGGAAACCAAGCGAAGGAGCAATGGCGATAAAAAGCGTGATCCACGAGCAACCCTTGTCAAGGTTGGCTGCCTGTACTGAACCGTAAGACGCAATACTGCGCTCAATGTTCTCAATGCTCTCGTCCTTGCGGAGCAAGCCCTGATAGCAGATGGAAGCTACAGGTCCGTAGGTATTGCGGCAGAGTTCCTTTGCGCCTTCTACATCGTCGTTCTCTACTTTGTCTTCTATTTCGGAAAGAAGTTTCTTGGCGTTTATTTCAGATAGTGAGAGATAGACGATGCGTTCGATGCAGAACGCTAAGCCGAGCACAAGTGTGAGTGCCACGATTGACATGAAGAGAGGTCCTCCGTCGATGAAGAACTGCTGCAATGTCCAGCCTCCTTCTTCGGCAACAACCTCACTGGCTTCCGCAGCAGCTTCTGTAGCTTTCTGTGCGGCTAAGAAAAGTAATGTGTTCATATTTAGTTTTTAGTTTTTAGTTTTTGGTTTTTGATGGCTTGGGCGCATGATTCCATCAGCCATTTTGGGGTGCTTGTTGCGCCGCAGATGCCTACGGACTCTATGCCATTGAGCCACTTTAAGTCTATTTCTTCTGGCCCTTCTACGAGGTAGGAACGGTCGTTCACCTGTTTGCAGGCATTGTAGAGAACCTTGCCGTTGCTTGATTTTCTACCGCAGACGAAGAGAATGACATCATGTCGCTTGGCAAAGTCCTGGATGTTAGGCAGTCGGTTTGCTACTTGTCGGCAGATGGTGTCAAAGCTCTTGAAGGTGCGGTCGGGAGCGATGTGCTCCTTTATGTAGTCGATAATCTTATGGAACTCGTCTATGGACTTGGTCGTCTGAGAGTAAAGATAGATGTCGTGGTTGAAGTTCAGCTTTCTTACGTCCTCAAAGTGGGCGAGGATAATGGCCTTTCCTTCAGTCTGACCAACAAGTCCGAGCACTTCCGCATGCCCTGGTTTTCCGAAGATGACTATCTGCGCGTCGGTGTTCTGCGTGTATTGCTGCTTGATGCGCTTCTGTAGTTGCAGTACAACGGGGCAGGTGGCATCTATGATATCAATGTTGTTTCGCTTAGCAAGGTCGTATGTCTCAGGCGGTTCGCCGTGGGCACGGAGCAGAACCTTCGTGTCCTTCAGTCCTGTCATCTGTTCACGGTTGATGGTCTGGAGTCCGAGGTTCAGCAGTCGCTCACATTCCATGCCATTATGAACTATATCACCCAGGCAATACAGTTTGTCGGAATCTTTCAGTTGTTCCTCCGCTTTCGTGATGGCTGTTGTTACACCGAAGCAGAAACCGCTATGTTCGTCAATTTCTATCAGCACGTTTTATTACTTTAGATTCTTGAAGTAAAGCTCAAGCAAGTCGTTCGCAGCGATGAAGCTTGTCTTCTGACCAGTAAGCACCTCGGTCTCTGCCGCCTTAATGACATTCCTTATCTCAGGCATGTTATAGAACGAGTTGCGTAGCTGCTCGTTGATGCTTTCGTACATCCAGTATTTGCTTTGCTCGTTGCGGCGGTTCTCAAAGTAGCCGTTCTGCTTAACGAAGTCAAAGTATTCGTAGATCATGTCCCATACCTCGTTTATCTTATAACCATAGAAGCCGCTGTATGTGAGCACCTTAGGTATCCAACCGCTTTCCGTAGGCGGGAAGAAGTGGAGAGCATTGCGGAAATGCGTCGCAGCCATCTCGCAAGCATCTACATTGTCGCCGTCGCATTTGTTTACAACAATACCATCGCACATCTCCATGATGCCGCGCTTTATGCCTTGCAGCTCATCGCCAGTGTTTGCTACCTGAATGAGAAGGAAGAAATCAACCATTGAGTGACAGGCAGTCTCGCTCTGACCTACACCGACGGTTTCCACGAAGATTGTGTCGAAGCCTGCCGCCTCGCAGAGGATGATGGTCTCGCGCGTCTTGCGTGCCACACCGCCGAGAGAACCTGCCGATGGTGAAGGGCGAATGAAGGCATTGTCTCTTACGGAGAGTTTCTCCATTCTGGTCTTGTCGCCAAGAATACTTCCCTTAGAGCGCTCAGAACTTGGGTCAATGGCAAGGACTGCCAGTTTGCCACCTGTGCGGTCAAGTACATGACAGCCGAACTCGTCGATAGATGTACTCTTGCCTGCGCCTGGCACACCGCTGATGCCTATGCGCACGGACTTTCCTGCGTAAGGTAAGCACTTTGCGATAACTTCTTGCGCCTTTGCCTGATGTTCCGGAAGTACACTTTCCACAAGGGTAACTGCTTGTGAGAGGACGGTAATATTGCCCTTGAGAATACCTTCAACCATCTCGTCAACTGATAGTTGCTTCTGGCGCTTGCGCATTTTCTTGAAGTAAGGATTGATGATGGAAGGCTGTTCTACGCCAGCATTCACTACTAGTCCCTTGTATTCTTCGTCGTTTTCTGGATGATGATGCATCATGGCAATTGCAATTTATAGTTTAAACTTTACTTCGATAACTGTCTTGCGGTTGTTAGGGTCATTGGTAAGGAGAAGGATGCGCGCTTGGGTCTTCAAGTCCTTCAGATTCTTCTTCACGCCCTTAACCTTCAAGACAGCAGTCTCTCCTGGTGAAAGCGATGTCTTGTTTAGAGTGATGTTAAGACCAGGTGTATATGACTGGATAGTAGAAATCTGGAGCATAGACTTTCCTGTATTCATGAGAATGACATCGCCCTTCAGTGATTTGTTGAGTTCTATTGTGTTTGAAGAGAGATTCAGGACTGGCAGACGATTGCGCTGAGACTCTGAGTATTGTATAGCTGGGAGCTTGATGGCAGAAATCAAAATCTCTCGATCCTTGGAATGTGTTTCGCCTGGGTTTGGGTTCAAGCCAACCGAAAACTGGTTCAAACCGTAGCGTGGAAGCATGTTTGCATTTAGAGTGAATGTCATGACACCCTGCTTGCCTGGTTGTATTACGTTAGGCGTTGTCTGTACTGTTATGTAATGAGGCAGATAGATGACCTGTGGATTGATAGGTTCCTGCCCCATGTTGGTGATGATAATCTTCTCCTGGAGTGACTCGCCACGGTAAGTGTCGGCAAACTCTACGTTGTCGCGTGAGAGCTTCATCTTGCCCATGATGACAGAAGCCTGATCGCCGGTGCCGCTTTTGTTGTTGCCTTGACTGTTTGCGCCGTAGGCTACCACATTGCCTTTTATGGTCAGGTAATAAGGCTTCTCAAACTGTTCGCTGATAAGCGCAACGTCTTTCTGGAAGTGACCGAGTATCTCTGCATCGTAGGTTACGGCAACTGTGAAGTTCTCGCCCTTGGCGATGTTCTTTTTAGGATAGGTGACTTTCGTGCAGCCGCAGAAAGGCTTTGCCTGACTGAGATAGAACTCCGAACCGCGGTTCTTCATCTTGAAGGTGGCGGTAACGGGCTGCTGGAAAGTGATGTCCCCAAGGTCAATGACCTCAAACTCCGCGTCTATGTTTTGGGCGAAAGCAAGCC
>JAZLKJ010000145.1:0-11941 GCA_045597565.1 Prevotella sp.
ATATTCCTGTTCAGACATAATTTTTTATTTTATTGAATAGTTCAACATCATTAACCTTTGTTTTATTCTGTTTTTCTCCGCTAGCAACGATGACTCTAGGAACTGAGTAGTTCTCCACCAGCATCCATGAGTCCACAATATTCATGTAAATCCCAAAAAGATTCTTTATGCCGGCGATGTATCTCCTTCGGATAACATCTACGGGAATATTATGACCTCCTTCAATTACTCTTTGCTTTACACGCTCAATGGCAGTTTCTGGCGTTGGTAGCCAAAAGAACAGCAGCTGGACAGAGAATCCATTCAGGTGCGCTTTTTCTATGGTCTGGGCATAAGAACGTGTGCTTAGAGTTGTTTCTATGGAAAAAGACTCGTCACCCTGCAGCAAATCGTCTATACGCTTCAGCATAATGCGCCCCGCCTCTATAGCCATACTCTCAGGATTAAACGGAGACAGGCCGCGAGCAATTTCGTCAGCATTGACAAACTCACGGCATTGCCATATTTCTGGCAACATCGTGAGAGAAGCCGTCGTCTTACCGGCTCCGTTACAACCAGCTATGATATAAAGCGTCTTCATTCTAATCTGTATTCTGCTGCAAAGGTACGTTTTTTTTAATTTCCTCCAAATTATTTAATGAAAATGTTTCAGATAATAGAATGACTCCAAGATGTAGAACGAGGATTTCTGGGCCGCATTTTCCCATAAATACAAATTGGGAGCGGTTCAGAAATCCTCGCCCTACTACTTAAAATAAGTGATTCTTATACGTTCTTCATCATCTCAGCAACCTCGTCAGTGATTGCCTTGGCGAACTCTTCCTTAGTCATAACTGACTGACCGCCACCGTTCTGACCCTGCTTACGAACAGCAACTGTACCGTTCTCTGCTTCCTTCTCGCCAACAACGAGCATGTAAGGAATGCGCTTCATTTCGTTGTCGCGAATCTTACGACCAATCTTCTCGTTGCGGTCATCTACAGTAGCGCGGATGTCGTTGATAGCGAGGAAGTTCTGGAGTTCCTGTGCATAGCCGTTGTACTTCTCTGAAATAGGGAGGATGGCAACCTGGTCAGGAGTGAGCCAGAGTGGGAAATGACCTGCTGTATGCTCAATAAGAACTGCGCAGAAACGCTCCATAGAACCGAATGGTGCGCGGTGAATCATAACAGGACGCTTCTTTGTGTTGTCGTCTGCTGTATATTCAAGTTCAAAACGAACTGGGAGGTTGTAGTCAACCTGAATAGTACCAAGCTGCCAACGGCGACCGATAGCATCCTTTACCATGAAGTCGAGCTTAGGACCGTAGAATGCTGCCTCGCCATATTCTACCTTTGCCTCAACACCCTTCTCCTTGCAAGCATCGATGATAGCCTGCTCTGCCTGGTTCCAAACCTCGTCAGAGCCGATGTACTTCTCGTGGTCTTCTGGGTCGCGGAGAGAAATCTGAACCTCAACATTCTCAAACTTGAATGTAGAGAATACGCTCTGAATGATGTCCATTACCTTGCAGAACTCGTCCTTAATCTGGTCTGGGCGGCAGAAGATGTGGGCGTCGTCCTGAGTGAACGAACGAACACGAGTGAAGCCGTGAAGCTCACCGCTCTTCTCATAGCGGTAAACTGTACCGAACTCAGCTACGCGGATAGGGAGATCCTTGTAAGAACGTGGCTTCCAAGCGAACACCTCGCAGTGGTGAGGACAGTTCATTGGCTTGAGCATGTACTCCTCGTTCTCTTCTGGAGTAGTGATAGGACGGAAAGAGTCCTTGCCATAGTGAGCATAGTGACCAGAGGTAACGTAGAGATTCTTTGAGCCGATATGTGGAGTGATAACTTCCTGATAGCCGTAGCGCTTCTGAACGCGACGGAGCATGTCCTGAAGACGGATGCGGAGGTCAGTTCCCTTTGGCAACCACATTGGAAGTCCCTTACCTACGCGGTCAGAGAACATGAAGAGTTCCATTTCCTTACCGATCTTACGGTGGTCACGCTTCTTAGCCTCTTCAAGCATTACGAGATACTCGTCGAGCATCTTCTTCTTAGGGAAAGTGATACCGTAGATACGAGTCATCTGCTCACGCTCAGCATCGCCACGCCAGAAAGCACCGGCAACAGACATGATCTTGATAGCCTTGATAGCACCTGTAGAAACGATGTGTGGACCCTTACAGAGGTCTGTGAAGTTGCCCTGAGTGTAAGTAGTGATAGTGCCATCCTCAAGGTCTTCCTCAATGTGCTCGCACTTGTAAACCTGACCGTCAGCCTTGAACTGCTCAAGAGCCTCAGCCTTAGAGACTTCCTTGCGGACGACAGCGTGGTCGGCAGAAGCAAGTTCCTTCATCTTAGCCTCAATCTTTGCGAAATCGCCTTCCTTGATGGCCTGACCTTCTGCAGGCATTACATCGTAGAAGAAACCGTTCTCTACAGCAGGACCAAAACCGAACTGGATGCCAGGATAGAGTTCCTTGAGGGCTTCTGCAAGGAGGTGAGCAGAAGTGTGCCAGAAAGCGTGCTTGCCTTCTTCGTCATCCCACTTGTAAAGAGCAATCTTTGCGTCTTCAGTGATAGGACGATTGATTTCAGTTGTTTCGCCGTTGACGCCACATGCGATGATGTTGCGAGCGAGCGCAGGAGAGATGCTTTCTGCTATCTGAAGTCCTGTTACGCCACTTTCGTACTCGCGTACAGAACCGTCTGGGAATGTAATTTTTATCATAGTGTTTTTATTTTTGTTTTTAGCCAATAAATCGCGGCAAAGTTAATAAAAAGTTTTATCTTTTCGCTTTTCCGACAACCTTTTTTGATTTCAGTTTTATATTATATCAACAAACATGCCGCATTTATCAGTTCTCGCCATCCTTTAGCACAGGAAATTTCTCCCTGAATGCGTTCAGTTTTTCCATATTCAGCTCAGCAGTAACAGCCTGTATCTGACTGTCTTCTGCAGCGGTTACGGTCTTGCCGTAAGCATCTATCAGACAGGTTCCGCCATTGTAGTGGCAGGAAGGGTCATCCCCTACTCTATTCACGGCAGCCACATAGCACTGATTTTCTATGGCACGGGCACGCAGAAGAGCATCCCAGGCAGCTCGGCGCGATTCCGGCCAACTTGCCACATAAATCTGCACATCATAAGGATTCTCCGATGTATTCCTGGACCAAATCGGGAAGCGCAGGTCATAGCAGATGCAGATATTGAACTTTACTCCACGCCATTCCACACGACAACGTTCCTCTCCTGCCGTAAAGCGCAGATGCTCTCCGCCATAGGTAAAAAGATGCTTCTTGTCGTAAACGGAAGTTTCGCCACCAGGCTTTACGAAGTAGAAACGATTAAAGAAATTACAATTTACAGATTTACAATTTACAATATCCGCATCTTCAACCGTTTCGCAGACAGCAACGGAACCACAGACAGCAGCATCAAGACGGTCTGCCATCAGCTTCATCCAGCGGAGAGTATCGTTGTCCTCTGGCTCTGCTATGCCTTCTGGTTGAGTAGCAAAACCTGTAGAGAACATCTCAGGGAGTATATAGACATCGCTCTTATCAGCCTTGAGCATCATCTCCTCAGCCGCCTTACGGTTAGCAACAGGATTTGCCCAAACGATGTCAGTTTGCAAGAGTGTAAGTTTCATAGTTTCAACATATTAAACAAGATTCACCCAATCATCACCTTCTTCCTGTAAGCCTGTCCGATGAACGTAGCAATAAGCACGCCATCCTGATTGGTTACATTTACCTCGCAGAATGGAATCTTCGGGTGGTTCACCTTCTCTTCAGCCACAGCAGTAAGCACATCACCTTCCTTTGCAGAAGAGAAAATATTGATGGTACTGTTTATGGAGAATGTCAACTGGCCATGGCTATTCACAGCAGCGGCAAAAGCAAGATCGGCAAGCGTGAAGATAGCGCCGCCCTGGCACACTCCGCCCGCATTAAGGTGCTGTTTTGCCACCGTCATTGTAGCCACAGCATGTCCTTCCGACAGCTCCTGCAACTCGCATCCAGCATCGGCTGCAAAGCGGTCGTTCTTAAAAAAATCCTTGTTTATCATAGACTTAAGAAAACATTCGTTTCGGGGCACAAAAGTACGAATAAATGAGAAAATGACAAAACGAAAGATGATTTATTTTTATTTCTCTCCCGATTTTCCCATACATTAATATATAATATGGAGATAAAAGCGTACCTTTGCAGCCAGATTGTTTTCAAACCAACTAAAAAACTAAACAGCAATGTGGCTTATTCTTGCATTTCTCTCAGCAGCCCTCTTGGGTTGCTATGACACAGCGAAGAAACGCGCTCTGAACGACAATTCCGTTGTCATGGTGCTTTTTCTCAACACCCTATTCTCTTCACTTATCTTCCTCCCATTCATCCTACTGTCTGCATTCACCAATGTGCTTGACGACACCATCTTCTATGTCGCCACAGACGGTTGGGAGCAGCATAAGTACGTAGTAATAAAGAGCTGTATAGTATTGAGCTCATGGCTATTAGGCTACTTCGCAATGAAGCATTTACCACTGACGATTGTCGGTCCTATCAATGCGACAAGACCGGTGATGGTACTCATAGGTGCCTTCTTCGTCTTCGGCGAGCAGCTCAACCTGATGCAATGGATAGGTGTAACCTTCGCCGTTGTATCGTTCTTCCTCCTGAAACTAAGCGGACAGAAGGAAGGCATCGACTTCAAATACAACATCTGGATATGGGCAGCCGTTGCTGCAAGTATGCTCGGAGCCGTCAGTGGAATGTGGGACAAGTATATCCTTGCCCCATCAGAATCGGGAGGCGTGGGTTGCAACAGAATGCTCGTACAGTCATGGTTCAACATCTACCAATGCGGTATGATGGGTGTGGCAGCCCTACTTCTGAACCGTTCAACAACGAACGGAAAGAAGATGCCTAGCATGAAGTTTGAATGGCGCTGGTCAATACTCATCGTGAGCCTGACGCTGAGTATAGCCGACTTCGCTTACTTCTACGCACTTAGCTTGCCAGAAGCAATGATCAGCGTAGTGTCAATGATACGCCGAAGCAGCGTTATCGTAAGCTTCCTCTTCGGAGTATGGCTGTTCCACGAACGCAACATCAAGGCGAAGTCTTTCGACCTTCTACTTGTACTCATCGGTATGGTATTCCTTTACCTCGGCAGTAAGTAATCACTTAGCTCGTTTCAACACGATATTCTGTCCTTTCTTAGTCGGAATATCGTAGAGATAAGTTCTCTTTAAAGTAGGCAGTTCATCAATCTTATCAGGATTGTTGATCTGCTGCTTTTGTTTATACTGCGTAACATTGAAGAGCGGATTCTTGTTCTCGCCCTTGGCTGTCTTCAGCGACTTGCCATTCAACGTCAATGGAACGGCTGAACGAATACGAAGATTGCCACCAAGAGCAGACAAAACAGTAACCTCATCGGCCTTGCCATCTTCCCAACGGATGCCAATTTCAAAGCCTCCGCGCGCCTTCAAGCCCTTCACTTCGCCATCCGTCCAAGCGTCAGGAATGGCTGGAAGGATATTGACAAAACCGTCGTGACTCTGCAAAAGCATCTCTGCTATACCAGCAGCACAACCGAAGTTGCCATCTATCTGGAACGGTGGATGAGCATCAAGGAAGTTTGGATAAGTGCCACCACCTGTCTTGACAGGAGCGTTGGTATATTGCGGACGGATGAGAGTCATCTGGTCGCCAATAAGTTTCCATGCGTGATTTCCGTCCAAGAGTCGTGCCCAAAGACAAACCTTCCACCCCATTGACCAGCCTGTACTAGGGTCACCACGATGGACAAGCGAAGTGCGGGCAGCGGAAGCTAGTTCAGGGGTACGATAAGGCGAAATCTGATTGCTTGGATACAAGCCATAAAGATGACTGACATGGCGGTGGTCATCATCAGGACGATCCCAGTCGTCCTTCCATTCCTGAAGCTGTCCCCATGAGCCGGTCTGGAGAGGGAGGAGATTGGCAAGCTTGGCAGCGATACTGTCTTTAAGGCTCTCACCAGTTGGTGCGAGAACTGGAGTAGCATTGCTGGATGAAGCTGGAGTTTTTGCAAGGATTTCGGTTGCTTGGAGATAATGGGTGAAAAGGTCAAAGAGTAGCTGGTTGTCCATAGTTACGCCGCCAGCAACAGTTGCCTTGTGGTTGGCATGTTCGTTCTCTGGACTGAGCGAAGGACAGATAACCCACGCGTTTGTCTTCGGTTCACGAACCATTATCTGATTGAAGAAACGTGCAGCCCCCTCTATCTGCGAATATACACGACGAAGGAACTCCTTGTCGCCAGTATAAAGATAATGCTCCCAAAGATGCTGACAAAGCCAAGCGGCACCTGTAGGCCAAAGACCAGAAGCCGCACGATCGACAGCACCTGTTATACGCCAAAGGTCGGTGTTATGATGCAGCACCCATCCGTCAGTGCCATACATTATACGGGCTGTTTCGTGGCCAGTCTCGGTAAGGTCAGATATCATGGAGAAGAGAGGTTCTGTAAGTTCGCTGAGATTGCCCACCTCCGACTGCCAGTAGTTCATCTCCGCATTGATATTGCAGGTATATTTGGAGTCCCAAGAAGGCAACATCTTGTCATTCCAGATGCCCTGAAGCGTAGGCGGCTGAGAACCAGGCTGCGATGTACAGATGAGCAGGTAACGACCGAACTGGAAGTAAGTCTCAGCGAGTTCAAGGTCGCCTGTATTCTTAAAGTTCTCTATTCGGAGGTCAGTAGGAAGACTGTTGAGCATACGAGTCTTGCCCAACGTGAGGCTTACACGGTCGTAGAGCGATTTGTATTTCTTTGTATGCTCTGCCTTTATCTGCTCAAACGTTTTCATCATAGCAGCAGCGAGCGTCTGTTTAGAGAGAGCTTTATCATCACCGCTGACATCGTTATATTTCTTGAAATTGGTTGCGATAGCAATATAGATTGTTGCCTCGTCTGCATTCGTAACATGCAGAGCACCATCGTACGCTGAGTATTTTCCGCCTTTTGTCTTAGCAGAAGCACGACCGGTAAACAGAATCTTCCCCTTCTGTCCCTCATGCCAACCGCTTGTACCCATAAGCTTTATGCCATCATTCTCAGTCATGAGCACGGCATCCTGCTGCGGAGTATTAAAGGTAGCAGAGAAGGTTATCTTGCCTGGTTTATCCGCTGTCAGATGAACAAGGATAACATTGTCAGACAAGGAAGCAACGTATTCACGCTTGTAGTTCACGCCGTCAGCAGTGAAGGTAACGACTGAACGCGCTGAATCAAGTGAAAGTTCACGGTAATAATTGGTATAGTTACCAATCGTAGGCGACGAGATGACCATATCGCCAAAGGGCTGATAAGGCATACCCTTGTTCATGTTCTTGTCAAGACTCGGCATGACATGATCGTTAGCCATGTCTGTTGCCTCCTTATACTTACCTTGCCAAACGAGTTCACGCACTTTCGGTAACCACTCCCTTGCCTCGGGATTGGCATTATTGTTAGGACGCCCCGCCCAGATAGTCTCTTCATTCAACTGCAAACGGTCTGAGCCAGGAGCAGAGAAAAGCATTGCGCCAAGATGTGCATTGCCTATAGGCAAAGCCTCATTCCAATGGGCAGCCGGTTTGTCGTACCACAAAATATGCTGCGGCTGAGCGTCTGCACCAAGCATACCCAGCAGCAAAATAAACGAAAAATATAACCGCTTCATTTAAGAATTATTTAGAAAGAATTAAAGTAGGTTCTATAAATTAGCTTTGTTAGCTTGCGAGTTTATTTTTGAGCCAGAATAATTTATAGAATTCACCTTAATTGATTACGACTGCTGTACCAGCGGCTGTAACCATAAGCATACTGTTATTTGCACCAATAGTCTCATAGTCAAGGTCTATGCCGATTACGGCATTAGCGCCCATCCTCTGCGCACGTTCCTGCATTTCTGCCATTGCGCTATCCTTTGCCTCACGCAAAACCTTCTCGTAACTGCCGCTTCTTCCGCCAATGACATCGCGGATACCTGCAAAAAAATCCTTAACGAAATTGGCACCGATAATGGTTTCACCAGTTACCACACCAAGGTAATTCACAATCTGATGGCCTTCAAGTGAAGGAGTTGTTGTAACTATCATAATAGGTTTGTTTTATATGTTTTACGGTGGCAAAGGTACGATAAAAAAATCGAAAACGCAAAATATTTGGCTATAGCTTAACAAAATTATACATTATTATATATAAAAAAGTCGTTCAGAAAGGCAAAAATGGGCTTTTTGCTTGCATTAGCACAACAAAAAACAAAAAAAGAGAAGAAAAATTTGCGTATTTAGCGAAATAGTCATACCTTTGCACTCGTTCAGTGGAATGAGAACTTCTCGCAAGAGAGGTTCTCATTCTTGATTTAATGATAATCAACTAACAATTAGCAATCAAGGTAACTTGAATACATAATAACCCAAAAACAGCATTAATGATCCAGAAACAAACAGTAACAGAAATCGTCAAGCAGTGGCTTGAGGAGACAGAGTATTTCCTTGTGGACGTTGAAATCAGCGCGGACAACCGCATCGTCGTTGAAATAGACCATGCCGAAGGTGTGTGGATAGAAGACTGCGTTGAACTGTCACGCTTCATCGAAGAACACTTCGACCGCGAGAAGGAAGACTTTGAACTTGAAGTGGGCTCTGCCGGCATCGGTCAGCCTTTCAAGGTTATTGAACAGTATCACAGCCATGTTGGCAAGGACGTAGAAGTGCTTGCTGCCGACGGAAAGAAGTATCGCGGCATTCTCAAGGAAGTGAACGACGGTAGCTTCATCGTTACATGCGAAGAAAAGGTAAAACGCGAAGGCGACAAGCGCCCACACTTGGAAGAAGTGGACCATCAGTTCAACATTGCAGAGGTAAAATACTGCAAGTATGATTTGAAATTTTAAAATATAGATATAATGGCAAAGAAAACCGACAATGTAGTCTCTATGGTGGACACCTTCAAGGAGTTCAAAGAGACAAAGAACATCGACCGCACCACTCTCATGAGCGTGCTCGAGGACAGTTTCCGCAACGTTATCCAGCGCATCTATGGCTCTGACGAAAACTTCAAGGTCATCGTCAACCCAGACAAGGGCGACTTTGAAATCTACCGCACTCGCGTAGCTGTCGAAAACGGCATGGTAGAGGACGATAACAAGGAGATCGAGCTTTCTGAAGCACAGAAGATTGAGCCAGACTACGAGGTAGGCGAGGACGTAACAGAGAAGATTGACTTCGCAAAGTTCGGCCGTCGTGCAATCCTCACACTTCGTCAGACTCTCGCTTCAAAGATTCTCGACCTTGAACATGAGAGCGTTTACAACAAGTTCAAAGACCGCGTAGGCGAAATCGTCTCTGCTGAGGTTTACCAGGTTTGGAAGCGAGAAGTTCTCCTTATCGACGACGAGAACAACGAGCTCCTCCTACCAAAGTCAGAACAGATTGGCGGCGACAATCGCAAGGGCGACAACTTCCGCAAGGGTGATGCCGTACGTGCCGTAATCTACAAGGTGTCAAACGACAACAACAATCCTAAGGTTTACGTTTCTCGTACACACCCAGACTTCCTTCGCCGTCTTCTTGAAAACGAAGTACCGGAAATCGCCGAAGGACTTATCACTGTTCACAACATAGCTCGTCTCCCTGGCGACCGCGCTAAGATTGCCGTAGAAAGCTACGACGAGCGCATCGACCCAGTAGGTGCTTGTGTCGGCGTAAAGGGTGCTCGTATCCACGGCATCGTTCGCGGACTCTGCAACGAGAACCTTGACGTCATCAACTACTCTTCAAACACAAAGTTGTTCATCAAGCGTGCCCTTGCTCCTGCCGAGATATCAAAGATCAACATCGACGAAGACTCAAAGCGCGCAGAGGTATATCTTGAGCCAGACCAGGTTTCACTTGCCATCGGTCGCAACGGTTCGAACATCAAGCTCGCCTCAATGCTTACAGGCTACACCATCGACGTTTACCGCGACACACCAGAAGACGAACAGGAGGAAGACATCGTACTCGATGAGTTCAACGACGAGATTGACCAGTGGATCATCGACTCCATCAAGGCTATTGGTTTTGACACTGCTCTCCAGGTTCTCAACGCTCCTCGTGAGATTCTCATCAACAAGGCCGACCTTGAAGAGGAAACCGTTGACCATCTCCTGAGCGTACTCAAGGCTGAGTTTGAATAAGCCCCACCCCTGCCCTCCCCGAGAAGAGGGAGGGTGTATAAAATTACATTCGTGGGCTATGATTATTAACAATATGACTGTAACCCCAAATTAGCAAAACTAATTGCAGTCCTCCCCCCATCCGGGGGGATTAGAGGGGGGCTTATATGGCAATAAGATTAGCAAATATTATAACACAGCTCAACATTAGCCGCGATCGCGCTGTAGAGTTTCTTACCAAAAGAAATCTCATTAGCGGAGAAATCAGCGAGAATCCGAAGCTCAACGAGACGCAGGAGAATGCCCTGAGAAGGGAATTCAGCAGCGACATGGCAGCAAAAGAGAAAGCTGACCAGTTCATAAAGCCGAAAGACAAGAAGGACAAGCCGAAGGATATAGCTCCAGAAGTCCAACCGGAACAGAAGCAGGAGTTCAAACCACTCGGCAAGATCGACCTCGACAATCTCAACGGCAGCAAGCCTCAAAATGAAAAACCTGTCGAGAAGAAGGTTGAGGAAAAGCCTGAACCTAAGCAGGATGCCCTTGCCAAGGCTAAGGCAGAAGCTAAGGCTGTGAAGGCTGCCCAGGAGGCAAAGCTTTTGGCGAAGGCTAAGGCTGAGGCTATCGCTATGGTTGAACAACCTAAGAACGAGAAGCAGAACAATCAGAATCAGCCTAAACAGAATAATAACCAGAACCAGCAGAAGCAGAAGAATAAGCCTGCCGAGAAGCACGCTCAGCAGCCTGCCAACAACGTGCCTGTGAAGACTGCCGGCGAGGTTGCTGCACTTCAGGCTCAGGCTGATGGCGGTCCAAAGATTCTTGGAAAGATAGACCTTTCATCCATCAACTCAAGCACTCGTCCTAAGAAGAAGTCAAAGGAAGAGAAACGCAAGGAGCGTGAGGAGAAGGCAAAAGCTGCTCAGCAGCAGCGCCAGAACGCCAACGGTGAAAAGAAGAAGCGCGAGCGTATCAACAAGAACAAGGTTGACATCACCCAGGCTGCTAAGCAGGCTAACCAGCAGCAGAACCAGCAGGGTGGTGGCAAAAACAAGAACAAGAAGAACAAGAACAAGAAGCCTGTACAGCAGGAAGTTCGCGAAGAGGATGTTGCAAAGCAGGTAAAAGAAACTCTTGCTCGTCTTACTTCTAAAAACAAGACTAACAAGAACGCTGCAAAGTATCGTCGCGACAAGCGTGATGCCGTAGCGGAACAGGCTGCCAAGCAGGCTGCTGCTGAGAATGCAGAAAGCAAGATTCTGAAGCTTACCGAGTTCGTAACCGTTTCCGACCTCGCGACAATGATGAACGTAGGCGTTACCCAGGTCATTGGTACACTCATGTCTGTCGGCGTAATGGCTTCCATCAATCAGCGTCTTGAGGCAGAGACCATCAACCTCGTTGCAGAGGAGTTCGGTTTCCAGACAGAATACGTTTCTGCAGAAGTTCAGGAAGCTATCGTAGAAGAGGAAGACAAGGAGGAAGATCTCGTAGAGCGCGCTCCGGTCGTAACCGTCATGGGTCACGTTGACCATGGTAAGACATCCCTCCTCGACTATATCCGTAGTGCAAATGTCATCGCAGGTGAGGCTGGTGGTATCACTCAGCACATCGGTGCATACAACGTGAAGCTTGACGACGGTCGCCGCATCACATTCCTTGACACTCCTGGTCACGAGGGGTTCACTGCCATGCGTGCACGCGGTACTAAGGTTACAGACAACGCCATCATCATCATCGCGGCCGACGAGTCCGTGATGA
>JAZLKJ010000146.1:0-7596 GCA_045597565.1 Prevotella sp.
AAGGGACAAGTGCTCAACCAGATTGCAGCTAAGTTCCTCGACGCTTGTCTGGACATCTGCCCAAACTGGAAACTCGCTACTCCAGATCCAATGGTAACTGTTGGTCTCAAGTGCGGAGGTTTCCGCGTAGAGATGATTATCCGTTCTATCCTCACTGGCTCTGCTTGGCGCGAGTACAAGAACGGCTGTCGCGAACTTTGTGGCGTAAAGCTTCCTGACGGAATGCGCGAGAACGAACGTTTCCCAGAGCCTATCATCACTCCTACTACAAAGGCCGACGAAGGCCACGACATGAATATCTCAAAGGAAGAGATTATCGCTCAGGGCATCGTAAGCAAGAAAGATTACGAAGTGATGGAAGACTACACTCGCAAGATTTTCGCTCGCGGTCAGGAAATCGCTGCTAAGCAGGGACTTATCCTCGTTGATACAAAGTACGAGTTCGGCAAGCGCGACGGTAAGGTTTACCTCATCGACGAGATTCACACTCCAGACTCTTCACGCTATTTCTATGCTGACGGCTACGAGGAGAAGCTCGCAGCAGGCGAACCACAGAAGCAACTTTCTAAGGAGTTCGTACGTCAGTGGCTTATCGAGCATGACTTCATGAACGAACCTGGTCAGGTTCTTCCTGAGATCACAGACGAATATGCAGACAGCGTTGCAGATCGTTACATTGAGCTTTACGAGCATATCACAGGTGAGACCTTCACTAAGGAGGAAACTGACGAAGACATCGCAGCTCGCATCGAGAAGAACGTTACTGAATGGCTCGCTAACAATTAATAGTAGAATGAAGAAATGGCATGTTGAAGATGCAGCAGAGATGTATAACATCAAAGGCTGGGGAGCATCTTATTTTGACATAAACGACAAAGGTCACGTCGTGGTTACGCCGAAGAAAGACGGCGTGGAAATAGATCTCCGCGAACTGATGGACGAACTCTCACTGCGAGATATCTCGGCACCAGTCCTGCTGCGTTTTCCCGACATCATAGACAATCGTATCGAGACCATCTCCACCTGCTACAAGAAAGCAGCTAAGGAGTATGGCTTCCAAGGCGAGTGCTTCTCCGTTTTCCCTATCAAAGTAAACCAGATGCAGCCTGTCGTTGAGGAGATTGTAGCCCACGGCAAGAAGTATAACCTCGGTCTGGAGGCGGGTAGCAAGCCGGAGCTGCATGCCGTTCTGGCTGCCAATGCCAACGACGACACGCTCATTATCTGCAACGGCTATAAGGACGAAAGCTTCATTGAGCTTGGTCTTCTTGCACAGAAGATGGGAAAGCGCATCTTCCTTGTTGCCGAGAAACTCAACGAGTTGAACCTCATAGCGCGAATATCAAAGCGCCTGAAGGTACGCCCGAACATCGGAATCCGTATAAAATTGGCTTCTTCCGGTAGCGGAAAATGGGAGGATAGCGGAGGCGATGCAAGCAAGTTTGGCTTGACTTCCAGTGAGTTGCTCAAGGCGCTTGACATTCTTAGCGAAAAGGGACTTGCCGATTGTCTGAAGCTTATCCATTTCCACATTGGTTCTCAGGTTACTAATATCCGCCACATAAAGTCGGCTATCCTTGAAGCTTCGCAGTTCTATGTGCAGCTCAGAAAACTCAATTTCCCAATAGAGTTTGTTGATGCCGGTGGCGGTCTTGGAGTAGATTACGATGGAACGCGCTCTGCAAGCAACTGTTCTTCCGTAAACTATAGTATTCAGGAGTATGTCAACGACATCATGTACCAAATCCAGGATGCTGCTGACAAGAACGAACTTCCTCATCCGAACATCATTACCGAGTCTGGTCGTGCGCTTTCTGCTCATCATTCAGTGCTCGTTATGGAGGTTCTGGAGCATGCCGAACTGCCGGAAATGGAGGAAAGTTTCGAGGTTTCTGAGGAAGACCATCAGCTTGTGAAGGAGTTGGCGTCTATTTGGGACAACCTTTCACAGCGTTCTGCACTTGAAAGTTGGCACGATGCTCAGGAGATTCGCGATGAGTCGCTCCGCATGTTCTCTTACGGCATTATCGACCTGAAGACTCGTGCGCAGATAGAGAAACTCTATTGGAGTGTTACTCGCGAGATAAGTAACATTGCCTCTCACAGCAAGCGTCTGCCAGAAGAACTCTATGGCGTTCGCAAGCTTCTCGCTGACAAATACTTCTGCAATTTCTCACTCTTCCAGTCACTGCCAGACTCTTGGGCGATAGATCAGGTCTTTCCGATAATGCCAATCCATCGTCTTGACGAGCGACCAACACGCCGTGCCACTCTTCAGGACATGACTTGCGACTCAGATGGTAAGATAGCGTCGTATATTGCAGAAGGTCAGATTTCTTCGTCACTTCCTGTACATGCCTTGAAACCGAATGAGCCTTACTATCTCGCGGTATTCCTCGTTGGAGCCTATCAAGAGATTCTTGGCGATATGCACAATCTGTTTGGCGATACTAATGCCGTGCATGTATCAGTAGGAAAAGATGGCTACACTATCGACAAGACCATTGACGGCGAAACCGTTGACGACGTGCTTGACTACGTAGAGTTTGACACGAAGAAACTCGTTCGCCAGCTTGAGACGTGGGTAACAAAGTCCGTAAAGCAAGGAAAGATTACACTTGAAGAGGGTAAAGAGTTCCTCGCAAACTACAAGAGCGGACTTTACGGATATACATATCTTGAGTAAACGCATTAAGTTGGCATATAAGTATAATTTCCTTTCTTTCCTTCCTTCCTTCCTTACTTACCCTTTTTAATCTTTTTTTTAGTAAGTAAGGAAGTAAGTAAGGAAGGGAAAATAGTATTAAATTTTGGGGCTACACATCTATATATAAAATGTAATTAAGGAAATGTTTATTATAAGGAATAGGCTGGTTGGGAGTTTTTTTTTACTTCCTTACTTCTCCTTCTTTCAAATTGTAAGTTCTGTCTTTGTTAGGATTTTTCTTCAGATAATTCCATTTCCCTTTATTTTTTCATTTCTAATCCTTCATTTTCCTTCCTATGACTTTTGAGTCGTTTTCCTATGACTTTTGAGTCGTTTTCCTATGACTTTTGGGTCGTTTTCCTATGACTTTTGGGTCGTTTTCCTATGACTTTTGGGTCGTTTCCCTATGACTTCGTTTCTCACTATGACCCGATGCTCTGCGTACAGCATGACGAATCAAGAAAGTAAAATCGCAAGTCCATTCGGGATAATGCGGACGGACAGATATTAAGAACACACAAAAGAAAAACACCTTGCAAGACGAAGTGAACTTGCAGGGTGCTTTGGTTATGGTGTATTTGAGTTCTTATTCTTCTGGAAGCATTACAACCTTTACCTTGTTGCCAGGGAGGATGACGTTCTTCACGAAGTTAGAAACTGACTGAGGAGTGAGTGCCTTGATAGCAGCCTCTGTATTTGTGAGGGCATCAACGCCATACTCGTAGTCGGCAGCTATGATATTGAGCCAATAGCCATTGGTCTTAAGCTGCTCCTGTGTCTTCTTGAGCATATTCTCCTTAACCTTTGCGAGCATGTCTGCGTCAACAGTCTTAGAGAGGTTTACGAGTTCCTCTTCCATGATGCGGAGAGCGACGTCCTTCTTCTCTGGAGTGAACGGACAAACACCTACGATCTGGCAGAAAGGAATGTCGAGTGATGGAGAGATGTTACCTCCAGCAGCTGCTGAGTAAGCTGCACTTTCCTTCTCACGGATCTCGCGGAGGTAGATCATGCCGAGAACTTCACCGGCAGCCTGAGCGTTGAGCTGGTTCTCGATAGTGTAAGGAGTTGTTGTGCTGTACCATATGATTCGAGCGTTAGCCTTAGGAGTTTCCATCTTGCGAGTGAAGATGTTCTCCTTCACGCCCTGATGGTAAACAGCTACTGGCTTTGAAGTCTCTGCCTTCTTTGGGTTTCCTGGGAGCGAACCGATGTACTGGCAGATAAGCTTCTTGAGCTGAGCCTCGTCGTAGTTACCAACGAAGTAGAATGTGAAGTCGCCAGCATTAGCAAGACGCTCCTTAGCAATCTCAAGGCAGCGCTTGTAGTCAACCTTCTGAAGGTCAGCAAGAGTGATGCGCTGGTCAGCGTAGTTGTAGTCGTGGAGAGTGTTAGCCAATGAGTCAGAGAATGCTACGTCTGGGTTGATGTCTATGTTCTTGAGAATGTTCTCGTACTGAGCAATGACGTTAGCGTATGACTTCTCGTCTGGGTTGATCTTTGTGAAATAGAGGTAAGCGAGCTGCATGAAAGTCTCGATGTCCTTTGGAGTAGATGTACCCTCAAGAGTCTCGTGCTGGTTGCCGAGTGAGAAACCTAGAGAAACCTTCTTACCGGCGAGAGCCTTTGTGAGTTCCTGGTTGCTGAAGTTTCCAAGACCAGAAGCCTCAACAGCGTCGTTGATCATCTTGAAGTTAGTAGCGTCAGCCTTGCCATAGAGAGACTTACCACCGACAGACGTAGCGTAGAACGCAATCTGGTCAGCCTTGAAGTCAGTCTTCTTCATGATAACCTTTGCGCCGTTAGAGAGAACGAGCTCAGTAGCGTCGTACTTAGCGTTCTTTGTTTCCTTCTTGATCTTGCCAGCCTTTGGAAGAACAGGAACGAGAGGTTCGTTCTTTGCGTTGTCAACGTATGCCTCGAAAGTTTCACCGTTTACAGCGAGAACTGCATTCTTGAAAGCGTCAGTAGTAGGAATAGCAACACCGTCAGCCTCGCGATTGAAAGAGAGGATAACAGTATTCTTGCCTGTGCTTATCTCCTGAGTAACCTCGCCCATCATCTGGTTGATCATTGCTACCTGAAGCTGACCGCAAAGCATCTGGTCAAGCTGAAGTTCTGTTTCTGGGCTTGGCACAGCATCACCGTCAAGATAGTGACGATAGAGCTTTGGACCGATGCGGTCGTTGTGGATCTTGTCCTTGTTCTGAGCCTGAGCTTCTACCTGAGCGATGATGTCATCCTTAGCACGCTGGAACTCGCTGTCTGTAAAGCCAGTCTTGAATGCGCGGAGCATGATGCGGTAAGCAGCCTGAGCAGCCTCTACATCCTTGCCTTCCTTTGGCATTACATCAAGTTCAAAGCAGTCCATTGAACGTGACATGATGAAATTGCCATAGCTGAGTGATGCCTGTGTGAAAGGACAGTCAGCCTCCTGAGCAGCTTCTGCAAGACGCTCGTTAACCATAGAAGAAACAGAAGAAGTCATGATGTTGACCATTTCTGCCATCATTGTCTCGCGCATCTCACGTGGAAGTGGTTCAGACTTGAAGCACATGAGGATAATGTTCTGAGCCTGCTCCTTGTCCTTGTCAACAACAACGATCATCTCCTCGTTGTCTGGCACTGGCTCTGTTACAACCTGAGCAGCATCAGCAGCAGGAGCTGGAATCTTGCCGAAGATGTCCTTGATCTTACCTTCTGTGCGATCTACGTCGATGTCACCAACGATTACAATAGCCTGGTTGTCAGGACGATACCACTTCTGATAGTACTTGCGGAGAGCATCGTAAGAGAAGTTGTCAACAACCTCCATTGTTCCGATAGGCATACGGTAAGCATACTTAGAACCAGGGTAAATTGTTGGAAGGTTGCGCTCGAGGATACGCTGTGTAGATGAAGAGCGGAGACGCCACTCTTCGTGGATAACGCCACGCTCGTTGTCAATCTCAGAACCTTCAAGTGTCAAGCCATTTGCCCAGTCCTTGAGGATGAGGATTACTGAGTCTGTAACCTCTGTGCGATCTGTAGGAACATTGCACACGCGGTAAACAGTTTCGTCTGTTGATGTGTAAGCGTTGAGCTCTCCACCGAAAGAACAACCGATAGAACGGCAGAACTCTACGATAGCGTCTGAGCTCTTGAAGTTCTCAGAACCGTTGAAAGCCATGTGCTCAAGGAAGTGAGCAAGACCGCGCTGGTCGTCTTCTTCCTGGATAGAACCTACGCGCTGAGCAATCCAGAAGCTTGCACGCTTCTCTGGATACTGGTTCTTGAGAATGTAGTAAGTAAGACCATTGTCGAGCTTACCACGATGCACATCCTTATTGAACTCAATAGGAGGCATCTGCTGCTGAGCCATTGCCACAACGGCAACGAACAGCATGATAATCAATGATGAAAGTTTTCTCATGTTAATAATTATGTTTTGAGTTTATATTCCTATATTTATAGACTTAACACTATATTATAAAACTACAATGAAAGTGGATTATTGTCTGTAGTGTTGATTTTCGTCAGTGATGTTGATGTAGGAGAAACTAATGTCTATCTTTGAAAATGCCATTCAGTCGCCAGATAGACATAGCAAGAACTGCTGTCCAAACCACCATTTGAATGGCGAGTTTCGCTACATTTCCGTCAAACATCTCGATAATAGTCATGTCGTTTGATTCCGGAGAACATGTTGCTATGATGAAGGCTATTGCATTGTTTAGAAAATGGAGAAATACGCCAGGAACGATGGTTCTGGTATTGGCATAAAGCCATCCTAAAAGAATGCCGAGTAGGGTAGCGTGAACGAACTGTGCTATGTTTCCGTGAATCATGCCAAAGACAAGGGCGGAAATGATAATCGGCAGCCAATTTGTTCGACCTAATACATTCTTGCCTTCTGCTCTGCTTTCTTCCTGGTATTTCAGTAACACCCTGAGGAATGAGCCACGTAGCGCAACCTCTTCGGCAACAGGCACTACAAGAGCGATAAGAACGAATCCGAAAGGCGATTTTATCATATCCATCATCACTCTTTCCAAAGATTCATTTGCTTGTACTCCGAGTAATTCCAGCAGTCCTAAAGAGGGGAGGAAACTACTTACAGCCAAGAAGAACAACGCACTATAGACAGTTATCTTAACGCTTTTTATTGCAGCCAGACTTTCATCCCACCAATGAAACGCCCAGTAAAGTGCAATTGTAATAAGGCTGCTTGCCATCATGCTAGTGCTGAGCGCCAAAGGATTTACGAGGTAGTCTTTCCATATAAGCATACATACGCTCATCGTAACTACTTGTATGAAAAGGAAGCATGCAACAAACCATGCTGCATCAACTATTGTTCGTCTAAGTCTGTTCATATTTCAAAGCCACAAAATCAAGACTTCTTTTGTGGATGTTTTACAAGATAAATTTCCAGTTTATAATTATATAGGGTAATAATCGCTGCAAATTTACAAAATAAATTGAACGACTTGTCTGTTTTCTGCAAGTAATTAGCTGACATGAAGATAAATATTATCCGAAGTCATGACTAACATCAAAAAAAAGACAGCCTAATAAATGACTGTCCTTTAATGTAATATGCTTAAGCTTAATTATTAGTCGAGGATGATTGGCTTGTACTTTGGTACGAGAGCCTTCATGATACACCATGCAAGGAGATAAGCAACTGCGCAGATGCAGAACACAATCATGTAACCTGCTGGCTTGCCGTCGAATCCGAGGAACTGGAATGCAGAACCCTGTGCCTCAGAGTAAGTGAAGAGCATACCAGAACCCTTGTTGATGAGGAATGAACCTACACCACCAGCCATACCACCGATACCTGTGATTGTAGCGATTGCTGACTTAGGGAACATGTCGCCGATTGTTGAGAAGAGGTTTGCAGACCA
>JAZLKJ010000147.1:0-13150 GCA_045597565.1 Prevotella sp.
CTTGCCAAATACGAGGTGATGCTCAGCGCACTGGAAAAGTACGAGGAAGCCGCGTAATCAATATGTATAACGTATTAACCATCTAATCAATAAGTTAAATCAAATAAATCTACCTTTCAAAGGGTGGGAAACTTTAGTAAATTATTTAAGCGAATTATCGTAACATCTGGAAATTATCATAATATTAATGTTTATATTACGGATAAAATTACGTGTATTACGGTAATTCGCTTCAGTTATTAGTGCTGTGCCTCGAATTCCTTCATGCAAGCTACGAGAGCCTCGCAACCTTCGATAGACATTGCGTTGTAGCAAGATGCGCGGAAACCACCAACGTCGCGGTGACCCTTAACACCAACCATGCCCTTAGAAGTAGCAAATGCCATGAACTCATCCTGAAGCTCCTGATACTCTGGCTTGAGAACGAATGTGATGTTCATGAGTGAGCGAGCCTCTTCCTCAGCAGTTCCTACGAAGAACTTGTTGCGGTCGATTTCGCCGTAAACGATCTTTGCACGCTCCTGAGCGAGCTTGTCCATAGCCTCAACACCACCGTGAGCCTTGATGTAGCGGAGGTTCATGAGAGCAGAATAGATAGGTACTACAGGAGGAGTGTTGAACATAGAGCCCTTCTTCACGTGAGTGCGGTAGTCGAGCATAGTAGGAATCTGGCGAGAAACCTTACCGAGAGCATCTTCCTTAACGATTACGAAAGTAACACCTGCCATAGAGAGGTTCTTCTGAGCACCACCGTAGATCATAGCGTACTTAGAAACGTCAACAGGACGAGAAAGGATGTCTGAAGACATGTCGCAGATCAGTGGCACTGGAGAATCGATGTCAGTGCGGATCTCTGTACCGTAGATAGTGTTGTTAGATGTAACGTGGAAGTAGTCAGCATCTGTTGGGATAACGTAATCCTTAGGAATATATGTGAAGTTTTTGTCCTTAGAGCTTGCAACTTCTACAACCTCACCGAAAAGCTTAGCTTCCTTCATGGCCTTAGTAGCCCAAACACCAGTGTTGAGGTAAGCAGCCTTCTTCTCGAGGAAGTTGAATGGAATCATACAGAATTCAAGCGATGCACCACCACCGAGGAACAAAACCTTGTAACCTTCTGGAATGTCGAGGAGTTCCTTCATAAGAGCCTCTGCCTCGTCAACTACTGGCTGGAAGTTCTTTGCACGGTGTGAAATCTCCATGAGTGAAAGTCCTGAATTGTCAAAATCAAGACAAGCAGCAGCTGTCTGTTCAATAACTTCACGTGGGAGAATTGATGGACCAGCGTTAAAATTGTACTTCTTCATGATTGTTTAATTATGATTTAGTTTTTGGTTTTAAGATTTGTCTAGTTTTATGTATCTTTGAGAGCATTTTTGTCGAAAAGACGGTGCAAAGGTAGGCTTTTTATACTGTATGCGCAAACAATCTTTACAAAATGTCATTCTTTCTTGACTTTTTACAATCAAAATGTATGAAAAATTAGCCGTTTTGCTGACAAAATGATAAAAAGTGATGAGCTTAATGAGCAGTTATCAATGAAATTATTTTGGCAAAATCAGTATCATTTTTCAATGGAAATCACAAAAAACTAAACGAATATTGTAAAAAAAAACAAAAACTTTTTAAAATATTTGCCCATCTCGTAAAAAAAGTATACCTTTGGCAAAGAAAAAACGACAAAAATTGTGAAGAAGTACACATTATTTATAATATTCACAGTTATATTTGCGCAGCATGTTTCTGCGCAAAAAATAACTATCGGAACTTGCTCAACTGAAGATGGAGGTGAGTATTCCGGCGAACTTTTCAAGGGTAAACCTCAAGGTAAAGGTACAACAGTCTATCCTAATGGAGACGTTTATGAAGGCGCTTATGAAAGAGGTAAACGTGAAGGGTATGGTGTCTATACTTTTGCCGATGGCGAGAAGTATGAAGGCCAATGGGTTCAGGGACATCAGCATGGCCAAGGTACTTTCCATTTTTCCAATGGTAATCGTTACCTTGGACTTTGGTACAAAGATATTCAGCAAGGCCATGGAACTATGCTCTACTACAACGGCGATAAGTATGACGGCGACTGGCAGGGTGATAAACGCCATGGTTTAGGTAAATACACTTATCAAAATGGGGCATTCTATGACGGACAATGGAAAAATGATATCAAGAACGGTCAGGGAGTCTTCTATTGGGCGGATGGCACGACCTATAAAGGAAATTGGGCTAATGGTCAGAGATCTGGACAGGGTGTAAACCAATATTCAGATGGTGATGTATATTCCGGCTTATGGTTGAATGATGTTCCTCATGGAAAAGGCATATACCGTTTCAGTAATGGCGATACTTACGAAGGAGAGTATTACCAAGGAAGACGTACAGGCGACGGAATCTACCGTTATGTGAACGGAGACCTTTACAAAGGTCATTTCTCCAATGGTTATAAGGATGGCTATGGTGAAATGCATTTCCGTAATGGAGATATTTACGTTGGTTATTGGAAGGAAGACTTGCAGAATGGACGTGGAAAGTTTACTACAAAAGATGGAAGTGTTCTTGAAGGTAACTATTTGAATGGTATTCCTGATGGCGAATTTGAAGTTAAGGAGTCAAATGGAGCCAAGTCACGTGGTCATTATAAGGAAGGTAAGCGCCAAGGCAAGTTTGTTGAAATTGACGAGCAAGGCGTAAGAACCGATAAATTGTACAATAACGGCGAACTTGTTGAGGTGAACGGTACGCCAATAAAATAGTTTGCACATTTAATTAATAAAAGGATATATAACTATGATTATTGACACTATCGATCAGCTTGCTTACTACGCAAGCGTAAATCCACTTTTCGCAGACGTAGTGGAGTACATTAAGAATAACGACCTCAACGCTATGGAGGAAGGTAAGTATGAAATCAAGGGTGCAGACCTTTTCGTAAACATAACTACAGCCAAGGCAAAGACTAAGGAAGAGGCTGTGCTTGAGACTCACCGCAAGATGATCGACATCCAGATTCCTCTCTCAGCAGAAGAGACATACGGCTACACACCTCTCTGCGACCTTCCAGACCTTGAGTACAACGAGGCTAAGGACATCATCAAGTATGAGGGACTTTCACAGACTTACGTTACTTGCAAGCCGGGTCAGATGGCAATTTTCTTTCCACAGGACGGTCATGCTCCTTGCATTTCTGCAGAACCTGTGAAGAAAGCAATTTTTAAGATTAAGGCTTAAAACCGTAAATTGTAAATCCGTAAATTGTAAATTACAATGGTGGCTAAAAAAACAAAAAAACACATTAAGTTAGTACAGAACGATCCATATCTTGAACCGTTTGAGGATACCATTAAGGGACGTCATGACCATGCTGTCTGGATGGAGTATTACCTCACGCAGAACGGCAAGCGCAGTCTCTCTGAGTTTGCCAATGGTCATCAGTATTTCGGACTTCATCGCACAGAGAAAGGCTGGGTGTTCCGCGAGTGGGCACCAAATGCCACAGAGATGTATCTCGTTGGCGACTTCAACGATTGGCAGCCAACAGAGAAATATAAGGTAAAGCGCATTCAAGGCACAGGCAACTGGGAACTTAAACTCGGTGTTCGTGCTCTTAAGCATGGTCAGCTTTATAAGATTCTCGTGCGCTGGGAAGGTGGCGAAGGCATGCGTATTCCAGCTTGGTGCCGCCGCGTAGTGCAGGACGATAATACAAAGCTCTTCTCCGCTCAGGTGTGGAATCCAGAGCCTTACGTCTGGAAGAAAAAGACTTTCAAGCCAAACACCAATCCGCTTCTCATCTACGAATGCCATATCGGTATGGGACAGGACGAGGAGAAGGTTGGCACATACGCTGAATTTCGCGACAAGGTTCTCCCTCGCGTTATCAAGGGCGGCTACAACTGCATTCAGGTAATGGCTATCCAGGAGCATCCTTACTACGGAAGCTTCGGCTATCACGTGAGCAACTTCTTCGCATCTTCAAGCCGCTTCGGTACACCTGAAGACCTCAAGTCGCTCATCGACACAGCTCATCAGAACGGCATAGCAGTTATCATGGACCTCGTTCATTCTCATGCAGTGAAGAATGAGCTAGAAGGCTTGGGCAATTTCGCCGGAGATCTTGACCAGTATTTCTGCAAGGGAGATCGCCGTGAGCATAATCAGTGGGACAGCCTCTGCTTCGACTATGGTAAGAACGAAGTGCTTCACTTCCTCCTTTCAAACTGCAAATACTGGCTTGAGGAGTTCCATTTCGATGGCTTCCGCTTCGATGGCGTAACGTCAATGCTTTATTACAATCATGGTCTTGGCGTGGATTTCTGTGGTTATGCAGACTATTTCCATGGCGGTCAGGACGAAGATGCCATCTATTATCTCATGCTTGCCAACAAACTTATCCACGAAGTAAACAAGAATGCCATTACAATCGCAGAGGAAATGTCTGGTATGCCAGGACTCGCCGCTAAGTTTGCTGATGGCGGTCTCGGCTTCGACTATCGCTTGGCAATGGGTATTCCTGATTATTGGATTAAGATGATCAAGGAGAAGAGCGACGAAAACTGGGGCGTGTTCGACATCTTTTGGAAGATGACCGACCGTCGTTCCGATGAGAAGACAATCTCTTATGCGGAGTCGCACGACCAGGCTCTCGTTGGCGATAAGACAATCATCTTCCGTCTTGTTGATTCCGATATGTATTGGCACTTCAAGAAGGGCGACGAGAATGATGTCGCTAATCGTGGTATCGCTCTCCATAAGATGATTCGCCTCGTTACTGCCTCTACCATCAATGGCGGTTATCTGAATTTCATGGGCAATGAGTTCGGCCATCCTGAGTGGATTGACTTCCCTCGTGAAGGCAACGGTTGGAGCCATAAGTACGCTCGCCGTCAGTGGAATCTCGTTGACAACAAGGAGCTTTGCTACCATTGGCTTGGCGACTTCGATCAGAAGATGCTTGAGACGCTGAAGCTTCAGAAGAATATTCAAAAGACTCCTATTCAGGAAATCTGGCACAACGATGGCGATCAGGTCATAGCCTACAAACGTGGCGGACTTCTCTTTGTGTTCAACTTCTCTCCAATGCAGTCTTTCTCCGATTACGGTTTCCTCGTTCCAAAGGGTTCTTATAAGGTGGTGCTCAACTCCGATTCAAAGGACTTCGGCGGTTTCGGCTCTGCTGACGACACCATTGAGCACTTTACAAACTTCGACCCAATGTATGAAGAAGACGGCAAGGAATGGCTTAAACTTTACATTCCTGCTCGCTCTGCTGTTGTGCTTAGAAAGCAATAATTATTCTTCAAAAGTTGAATAAAACTTCTGTTAATTCATATAAAAACATAGACTCAACCTTATTTAACTGTGGTTGAGCCTATGTTTTTTTCTGGATATAAATGTGAAATAAATATAGAAAAGCAATAGAGGATAACCTATATAGCATAGCGTTAGTTGGCTAAAAACTATGTAGTCAAGTGCACAAACCGATATGAGGCCGAATGTGTAAAGGATTGCTTGTACTGGTTTGAGAAGTTTGAAAACTTCAGATATGCAAGCTACAGCCATAATGATTATTATCCAGACGAGAACGAGAAAAGTTGAGATTATGCCACTTGTGGCAAGCGGATTGAGAGTTGGATGATAGTAGAACTGCTGCCAAGTTTCGTGATAGAGCATCTGTATTGTTGCATATATCGTTGCGTTGATTGCCATAAATACGCAAAGAGCAGCAGGATACGCGGATTGTATGTCGTTGAGATGTACAATCTGTACTTTCATATTGAACTTTTTTCTTAACCAATACATAGCAAGGGAAATAGCTATGAAAATCAAAAATACGAGTAAGTGGTTGTCCGAGAATGCCTTTATACCCTGCGAAATAGGGTCGGCTGGAACTACCTGTTTTCTCATGCTCATTTCTTCTATCCATCCGAATGTGGTTGCGTCGCGCATGAGTTGAACCCATGATGTGTCGCTTGTTATTTCAAGTGAGTCGCTTGTCAGTATATCTGCTATGGCAACTCTTTCATTTTCATGTACATAGACGGTGTCTTGAAAGGTGGAAGCTTCAGAAGGAAGAAAGCGCAAAAGCTGCATAGAGTCAACATCTACAATGAAGTTATAGCTTTCACCGTAGTAGCGGCTCTGTGGCCCTTCCTGATGCTTACAGCCTGTAAGAAGCAAGACGAGGAGAGAGAGTATAGCTAGTATGGAGTGGGACTTGCTCAATTCTCAATTATTCGTTCTCAATTTTCAATTCTCAATTCACAACTACGTTCATCTGACAATGTTTACAGTCAAATTGCAGACGAAACATCCTTTTGTCTGACATTCTTATTGAAAGTGGCTCTTGCCATGGTGGACGTTCGTTTGTCTGTTTTGGACAATAGTCGAGGGCATAGCGTATACAATGTTTACATTGCATGAGAATGCCGTTAGATGGCTGCGAATTGCTTGATACGGAAGGTTGAAGGTGGTTTTCGACGGGGTGTTGCGTCTGTTTAACGACGCTATGAGGCATCGTTTCCACGGACTTTGCCAGACATGACTGCCTTATTCTGGAGATAAGGCTCACAGGTACGAAGAGTTCTGCACCTTCTTTCCATTCTATCGCAATATCGCTGCAGACATAAGGAGTATTTCCAAGCCTGTTGAGATTGCGGATGATGTTTTCTGTCTGAGGTTTCTGGGCAGGTGAGAATGGCGTTTCGCTTTCCATTTCCTGCTTTATCGTCTTACCTTCTATATCAATTGACAGGACGAGTTTGCTTGAATATATCTCAAGCTTCATGCTAATCTCAATATGTCTCTCAGCAGTCTTGCCTTGAAGAAGTTTTGTGAAAGCTTCATCGTGGTTGCGGAAAAGCAGAGTTCCCTTCTTCAGATCTTCAGGCATCTTTTGAGGAATAAGTCGGTTTCCTTCAACTTTGTTTATCCTGAAGCCCTGCATCCTCTTCTTCTCGTCGATGAAGCACAGTCCGTCACCATTAGCGAAAGGCTCGCTTGTGGCAACAGAGAACCAATATTTTGCGCGGTCCTTAACCTTACCCACCTGCATTCCTACAGACTTTGGCGTAATGAGATTCTCTATGCCAGGCTTGCGACCGTAGAGAAAATAATCTGTATAACCGCGATTGAAAGTGCGTCGAAGATCTGGACGGAAGAAGTATTCAACCTTTCCCTTTGAGGCACGCTTGTATTTCCCAGCATACTTCTCGCATATTTGGTTAAGTCGCTTACTGTAAGCGGCTACAACGTTCTTTACATAATCCTCTTCTTTAAGTCGTCCTTCTATCTTGAAAGAACATACGCCCGCTTCGGCAAGTTCTTCAAGCGAATCTATTCGGCACATATCTTTCAGGGACAGAAGATGCTTAGAGTAGATAATAGTTTTACCTTCTGCATCAACAAGGTCAAAGGGTAGTCGGCAGAACTGCGCACATTCTCCGCGATTAGCACTACGGTTAAAGCAATGTTCAGAAGCGTAGCATGCGCCAGAATAACTGACGCAGAGAGCGCCATGAACGAAACATTCTATCTCAAGGTTCGGCGACTTCTTATGTATAGTTCGGATTTCTTCCAAGGTCATTTCCCTAGCCACTACAACCCTCTCAAAGCCGAGTTTTGCCATTTCCTCAACACGCTCTACGGAACGGTTGTCCGTCTGTGTGGAAGCGTGCATAACGAGTCCTTCAGGAGCATAGTCTAGGAGTCGGAGATCCTGAATAAGAACGGCATCTACGCCAATATCCTTCAGTTGGCAGAGCAGTTCCGCTGCATCTGTAAGTTCATCATTGTGTAGAAGAGTGTTTACCGTAACATACACTTTTGCGCTGAAAATGTGGGCGTAGTCGCACAGTTCTTTGATGTCTTCAATCGTGTTGCCAGCAGCTACGCGTGCTCCAAAACGAGCAGCACCTATATAAACAGCATCAGCACCGTGGCGTATAGCCTCGATGCCGCACTGTTTGTTCTTTGCCGGAGCAAGTAGTTCAAGAATCATGTTTGTCTTTTATTTTCCTCCCCTGTTATGATTTTGTCTGATTTTCTGTTGTTCTTGGCGTTCTATCTCGTAGATTCTTACGATTTGCTTTGGAGTAAGGAATTTGCGTAGTTTTGCGTAGTAGCATTCTCTGATGCAGACAATCTTCTTTGCTCTTGCGAAGTCAGCCTTAATTTCTTGTTCTACCTCAACTTCGGTCTTCTGTTCCTTTGGCTTTTTTTTGTTTGGATCAGGCTTGAAGAGTTCTGCCATCTTCTTGCTGTATTCCATGTAGATAGGTTTGAAAGCCTTCTCCTTGCTGTCGTCAAGGTCCAATTCGTGAGTAATGTACTCGCATCTCTTCTCGAGGATAGTGTTGAAGTCGGGTTTCTCCCTTTGTGCCTGCGCTTCTGAGCAGAACAAGAGAGAAAGCATCAATAATAATATTGAAAATAGTTTCTTCATATAGCAGTTTTTTTATTTAGCTTTTAGTTGTAATATTCTTGATAGATGTCCATATTGTTTACCACATCAAAAGTAGCCATGTTCATTTGCATTTCCATCTGCTCGTTCGACGCATTGTCGCAGAAAGTCTTGATGGCTGCGTTGTATTCTGTTGAAGGATCAGCAATGGCTGGTGAAGATGTAATGGCAATAGAGAGTACGATTACAGCCACAGCAGCTGCTGATGCACTAATCCAACGGAGAAGAACAAACCTACTCTTCTTCGCGACAGCCTTATCCGCCGCGATAGCCTTGTCCATCATAGCCTCAAAATTCATTGTATAAGGCATTTTGTAAGGCATGCTCTTTCCTACTTCTCCAAAGATATCTTGTGTCATAGTTTTATATTGTAGTTGCTAATTGTTTTCTTTTAGTATTTGCAGTATTTTCTCCTTGGCGTGATGAAAATTCATCTTTACCGCTGCGACATTCGAATCAAGAATCTGTGCGATTTCCTCATATGGAAGATCGTCGTAATACCTCATGTTGAATGCCAACTGTTGTTTCCTCGGCAGCTTATGTATAGCGGCCTGCAGCTTTATGGTAGCCTTATCGCCAAGGTCAACAAACTCTGTTGCCGAAATTGCTTTCGTTATGTCATCCAGACTTTGTGTCTGTAGTTTCCTGTTACGCGAGTCAATGAGTCTTAAACTCTCGTTAGTTACGATTCTGTATATCCAGGATGAAAGCTTGCATTCCCATTTGAATGAGTCAATGCTCTTGACTATTCTGATGAAACTCTCCTGTAGTACATCCTGAGCATCTTCGTGGACAATAACCATTCGCCTAGCTTGCCAATAAATGGTTTCGCCAAACGCTTTGGATAATAGTTTCAGCGCTTGTTCTTTCTGCCCGTCGTCAAGTAATATTTTTATCTGGACAGCAGCTTTGTCTGGTGAATCGTATGTTGGTTTAGTCTTGTTGTCCACGTTGTTTGTATATATATGAACTAAGTTTGTACAAAAAGTAAAAATATAATAAGGAGTTATCGCCTCGCTTCCTTTTACCTTACCTTTACAGCGAGATGCTTCTTCTGATAGATGGCAAATATTATGAGTGCCACAACAGCCGATGTTATATCGCTTGCAGGAAGAGAGTACCACACCCCGTCAAGTCCCCAGATTTTCGGAAGGATAATGAGCATAGGCAGAAGGAAAATCATCTGTCGTGAGAGCGAGAGGAAGATGCTCAGCTTAGCCTTTCCGATGCTTTGGAAGAAGTTGCCAATAACCATTTGGAAGCCAACACAGAAGAATAGCGACATGTTTATTCTTAAAGCGTATGCCGAGCGTGCTAGCAGATTCTCGTCGCTTGTGAATGCGCGACAGATAGGTTCTGCGTAGAACATGGCGCAGAGGAAACCAACGGTTGTTATTACAGTAGCCACTGTCATGGATAGATAAAGCACCCTTTTCACTCTGTCCATCTTTCTGGCTCCGTAGTTGTAGCCGGCTATAGGTTGCATACCTTGGTTTATGCCCATGCAAAACATCATGAAGATGAATACCACCTTGTTGCCTATTCCGTATGCTCCTACTTCAAGGTCGCCGCCATAGGTCATCAAGCCCTGGTTTATGAAGATTACCACGATGCATGCGCAGACATTCAGAGAGAATGGTGAGATGCCTATGGATATGATGTTCTTTATTATGTCCAGTTGCGGCTTGAAGGTGCCGCGCTCTAGGTGAAGCAGCTCGTCCTTGTTGGTGAATATCTTGAATTGCCAGCACATGGCAAGAAACTGAGAGATGACTGTAGCAATGGCAGCTCCCTGTATGCCCATGTCAAGGACGTAGATGAGTAGCGGGTCGAGTATAGTGTTCAATATTACGGTGAACATCGTTGCGTACATCGCCATCTTTGGTTTGCTTGATGCTCTGAGCAGAGCGTTCATGCCGAAATACAGGTGCGTAAAGGTGTTGCCCAGAAGAATCCATATCATATACTTTCGTGCGTAGCTGATGGTGTCAGGCGAAGCTCCGAAGAAGTATAATATCGGGTCGAGGAATAGCAAACTTATAATACCGAATACAAGGCCGATTAAGATGTTGAGCGTAGTAGTGTTTCCGAGAATCGTGCGTGCGGTGGAGTAGTCGTGCTGACCGAGTTTCATTGACAAGAACGACGACGCTCCCACACCGACAGCAGCTCCGAAGGCTGCCGAGAGGTTCATGAACGGAAATGTTATGGCAAGACCAGAAATGGCAAGTGGACCAACGCATTGGCCGATGAAGATGCTATCCACTGTGTTGTACAGCGAAGAGGCGGTCATTGCAATGATGGAAGGCAGCGCATACTGCCACAGCAGTCTGCCTACCGATTTCTGTTCCAGTTCAAGTGTTGTATTGTTCGCTTGTTTCATTTATTGACTAGTCTGCGTCAGTTTTTGTCTTGTTTTTGTTTCTTTATCTTATTTTTTAGATGCAAAATTACATTTTTTTAATGAAACGCACTAGGTTTTTCTTCTTTTTTTCTACTTTTGTCAAAAACTTTGTAACTTTGCCCCTTGAAAATTGCAAAATCGTAAATATGGTTATGAGATTGTCGCCCGAATATCGTATGCGTAAGGCAGAGGAATTCTTCATGCAGGGATTCAACTGCTCTCAGAGCGTAGTTGCAGCTTTTGCCGATGTCTATGGCTTCACAACGGAGCAGGCTTTGCGCTTGAGTGCAGGGCATGGCGGAGGTATCGGAAGGATGCGTCTGACCTGTGGCGCTGTCTGTGCTCTCACCACTCTAGCCGGCATGCAGTGTGGCTCTGTAACGCCGGGAGATACTGAGGGGAAGTCGGCTTGCTACAAAGTGGTGCAACAGCTTGCTGCTGAGTTCAAGAAGGAGCATGGAAGCATCTGCTGTAGGGAGCTTCTTAAGCTGAAGAAAGATGCTCCGCTGACCTATCAGGCAAGTGAGCGAACAGCCGAATATTACAAATCTCGTCCATGTGTCAAGCAAATTATCTCTGCCGTTCGAATTTATGCAGAGTATCTGGCGAGGCTTTGACTTTGACTTTAACTTTGACTTTGACTGAAAAAATCAAATAGCAATGAAAAAAATACTGTTCTTATTCTCTTTTATCCTTGTCTCTGCCTTTGCATCTGCGCAAAATGCAGCTGATACAGTTCGCCATGAGGTTCTCTTTGAAACCAACAAAGGCAACATCCGCTTCGTGCTTTACAACGAAACTCCACTTCATCGTGATGCCATGCTGAAGCACTTGAATGACGGTTTTTATGATGGCACTCTTTTCCATCGCTGTATAAAGAACTTCATGATTCAGGGAGGCGACCCGAAGAGCAAGAACGCAAAGCCCGGTGAGATGCTTGGTGAGGGCACAGACGATTCGATGGAGGAGATTCCTGCTGAGATTGTGTTCCCGAAATATCGCCATAAGCGTGGTGCTCTTGCTGCTGCTCGTGAGGGCGACGCAAAGAATCCTGAGTATAAGTCAAGTCCATGTCAATTCTATTTCGTTTGGGGCAAGCGCCAGTCAGACGACGATATGTTTGATGTCTACTACCGCAACGAAAAGGTCTTCGGAAAGATGGCTGAAGAAGAGTGGGAGAGACTGAGTATGTACTATCAGAGAAATCCAGGAACTCCTTGGCTTGATGGTACTTACACCGTATTTGGCGAAATCGTTGAGGGGTTGGAAATTGTAGGTCAGATTCTTGAGATTCCAACTGACGATAATGCTCGCCCTACAGAAGACGTCGTTATAACAAAAGCAACTGTTGTAAAATAAATGCAATGAAGAAGATACTCTTTGTTTGTCTCGGAAACATCTGCCGCTCTCCAATGGCAGAGGAGGTTTTCCGCCAATACATTATTAATAAAGGAGAAGAATACGAGTGGGAGATTGATTCCGCTGGCATCGGCTCATGGCATGTTGGGCAGCTTCCTGACCGCCGTATGCGAAAGGCAGCAGTTTCTCACGGCTACGACCTTCAGATGCGTGCACGACAGGTTTGTACCGAAGATTTCTGGCATTATGACTATGTTGTTGCGATGGACGAGGAGAATGTTCGCGATCTACGTCGTGTTGCTGCCGATAAGACTTATGCAGACAAGATTCTGCGCATGAGCAGTTTCCTTAAGAATCATCCCGGACAGCTGGCTATTCCCGATCCTTATTACGGTTCAGAACGCGACTTCAACTTCGTTATCGAACTTCTTGAAGATGCTGTAGAAGGGCTGTATGATAAGGTGACTAATTAAAAATATCACTTACTATTTGTTTTCTTTGTTTGTCCGTCTGTCCGTCTGTCAGTCTCTTTATATGCTATATTATATTGAGACAGACAGACCAATTTTGTAAACATATCCCACCTACACATATATATGTATAATATAATTAAGGAATTTAGTTATAATGGAATGGAGGGTGACTGTGTCACACTTTTTTTACTTACTTACTTGAGTGTCCAGTTAATCGTTCCAAATTCAGTTTGCTTTTCTGAAAATTTTGGTTCGTTCTGTAACACTGTTTGTGGACATGTTCTCGGTTGCCCAAGTATCAATGTCCTTAAGTTTAACATTAACCCAAGTTTGATACCCCATAATTATTTTTAACTAATTTTGATGGCATAAATGTAGCTAAGTTCCTGTTTATCAAGAGTAGGTTTGCTCAGAATCGAATTGTAGTACACAGGAATTTCTCAGAAAAGTTGTACCTTT
>JAZLKJ010000148.1:0-19936 GCA_045597565.1 Prevotella sp.
CACTCACTCACTCAAATATTGTAAACAAAATAGCCCTATTCCTAATAATATTCATCTTCCTTAATTATATTATATATATATAGATGTGTAGCGACTTTTTTAGTATGTATTTTTTGAGTGAATGAGTGAGTGAGTGAGTGAGTGAAAAAACGCAAAAATCACTCACTCATTCACTCAAATTTAATAACTAGTTATTCAAGTTTCGCAAGCGAGCTTGAGTAAATTTAGAATAAATGACGAAGGCTAATATAAGCAGGAACAGGAGATAACCTATATACGCTATGGTCTCTGTGGTATCTATGGACTTTGGAAAGAACATGAGTTCAACTTTATGCTTACCTTCTGGAACAACTATGGCACGAAGGATATAGTTGACACGACCTAAAGGCACTTCTTTGCCATCGATAGTTGCTGTCCATCCAGGATAGTAAATCTCAGAGAACACAAGTGGTGCCTTCTTGTTGGTCTCTACCTCGTATGTAAGATGGTTTGGCTTGTAATCGGTAATCTTGACTGTGCCATTAACAGAATCGACTGCTGCGCAATCCAGTTCTCTCGCAAACTTCTTGTCGGCAACAGCTTCGTTATGGAGATTTATCTTTCCTATTGACGACAGTTCCTGATCGGCATTGTCCACGAAATTAATCTTATTGACGAACCATCCATTGCCCATAGCGTGCGGATTCTTCTGTACAGTACGCTTGTTATCCTGAAGTGGCAGAATCATGTAGCGCATATTGAGCATGTCAAGCACAGGCATCACGCTATCCGCATTCACAACCTCGATATTGCCTTCAGCCTCAACGAGGGCATTAAGAGAGGTTTTCATTTCAGGAGCAATATAGGTGTTTATCATATCCTGATAGCGCTGAAGCTTAGCAGCATGATAGCCGCCGATAGACTTATGGTAATAGGACGTCTCGTTTTCGTTGAACGTATTTGATGCGTAGTTGAGCACACGATAGTTTCCGCAGTCAGACTTATCCTTCAAGATCTCCTCATCCTCTGCCGTCATAGGCTGTGCATTGTCACGAACCTCTGGTTCGACAAACATGTCGTTGTTAAGGTAACGCTTATTTACCTGCCACATATCCACGAGACAGAGCACGATGAGGGCTGCCGTCATATAATCAGCCTTGAGCCACTTCTTTATATATGCAAAGACTATTGCCACACCTATAAGTATGATAATGACGGAGCGCCACGCATCAGCCGTGAACATGGCTTCACGCATATCTGTGAGGTTGGCTATCAACGGTATTCTATATTCGTCAGGAATCTGCTGAATGCTTGCCATCTCTGAAGAGGAAATGACACTTCCGAGCATTCCCGGAGCAATGGCAAAGAGAAGTGCAATGCCGGCTGTAAGACCTGTACTTACCCAAAGCCAACGGTTGTTCTTTCCTAGACACTCTGGCTCCTCAACGACTCTCTTCAAGGCTAACATACCGAGAAGCGGCATGGTGAATTCGGCTATTACGAGGATAGATGCCACAGTACGGAACTTCGAGTACATCGGGAAGTAGTCTATGAAGAAGTCTGTAAGCGGCATAAAGTTCTTTCCCCAAGAAAGCAGGATACTAACAACTGTAGCCGCTAGCAAAGCCCACTTTATCGGACCTTTTACGACGATCAGTCCCAGAATGAAGAGAAGGCAGACGAAAGCGCCCACATAGACAGGACCGGAAGTGCCAGGCTGTTCGCCCCAATACTGTCCTATCTGCTGATAAATCTGGTCAAACTGCGGATCAGCCTTCTCCATGGCTGTCTTGTTGGCAGCAAGTGGCATTGAAGCTCCACCCTTTGCGTTAGGAACAAGAAGGGTCCATGTCTCGTCTATTCCGTAGCTCCATTGCGTAATATATGCACGATCTAGACCTGAGTTGCCTGCCTGAGCCGCCTCTGAATTGTCTTTGTTCTGCTTATGCGTAAGTTCAGAACCGCCACGCATGGTTTCCTTCTGATACTCCCAGGTATGGTACATATTACTAATGTTGAGCATAAGGGCAATGACAGCCGATGCAAAGCAGACGCCAAGAGCCTTTCCTAAATGTACATACTCCTTCTTCTTGACAGCCTCTACGATAAAGGCTATGACCATGAACACGATGATAAACATATAATAATACGTCATCTGCACATGGTTTGCCAGAATTTCAAATGCTCCGAAGAGTGATGTTACGAGTAGGGCTGGTAGATATTTCTTCCTAAATGCCAACACTATACCGCCTATCATAGGAGGAAGGTAGGCAAGAGCCCAAACTTTCCAGATATGTCCGGCAGCAATAATGATGAAGAAATAGCTAGAGAATGCCCACACGACAGCTCCGAGCGCAGCCATCCACTCCTTGAAGTTGAAAGCTCGCAAGAGAATATAGAAGCCTAGAAGATAGACAAATACGTACCACACATAATCAGGCATCCACAAGTGGTAGGCTTTTACGAATACGTTGAGGGGTTGCACTGAGTCGTAGGTAGGTGCTGTCTGGTAGGTTGGCATACCGCTGAAGACAGAACCCGTCCAACGCGAATGTTCACCGGTTTGCTCATAGTATTCGCTCAACTCCTGACCAGCTCCACGACCAGCCGAAGCGTCATGCTGGAAGAGAATCTTCCCGTCATTGACAACAGGAAAGAAATAAGCAAACGATATCGCAGCAAAAAATACAACTACGATAATGTCATACAAATGATTTTTTAACAGTTTCATTTATTGATTATATAAGCTTTATACAATTGTAAATTCTTTGACGGTCAAAATCAGCCCCAAGCCTACGGGCAGAATAAAACTTGTCATGGTGAGTATAGGTACACTCAGGGCGAAGTTCTATGTTCTGATACATTACACCTTCATCATGAAGTTGCTCACGACAGATTTCCGGCAGATCTATAAACCATTTTTTCACGGAAGAATCCGTAATGGACGTCATGTATTCCGCAGGCAGTCCTTTGTTCTTGAAAGCATCAAGCGCCTTGAACTGCTCATAAACCTCTTCACCAACCTCAAACGCATGAAAATGTATGCAAGGTCCTATTACTGCCTTCAAGTCTCTTGCACTAGTATCAAACTCAGCTTTCATTCTCTGAATTGTGGCTGCTATGATATTCTTTACAGTACCTTTCCAGCCGGAATGTATGGCAGCTACCGCACTATGCTTTTCATCAAACAAAAGAATCGGAACACAGTCGGCTGTCTTTACTCCGATACGGAGTCCCGCCTCATTCGTGATAAGGGCATCAACGCCGGTAATGTCGTCCATCTCTTGTGGAACTCTTCTAACTTCGGCAGAATGAGCCTGATGAAGTGGAAGGGTAACGACAAACCTCAAGGAATCCTTAATATTGGTAGAGAAAGCCTCTACGCTGGGATGAATATTGTATTTCAGCATTGTTCTATACAGCTTTGAGGATGGCAAGGAGATGACGCCAAACCATATTTACGGTAGGGATGAGGAGACGCTCGTCAGGCGAATGGACACCACGAAGTGTAGGTCCGAAGCTGACCATGTCCATGTTAGGATAGCGCTCTGAGAAGAGGCCGCACTCAAGACCGGCATGAATGCCAAGTACGAGCGGTTCCTTGCCGAAAAGCTGCTTGTAGGTTTCTACGGTTATCTCTGTAAGCTTACTGTTAGGATTCATCTTCCAGGCTGGATAGCCGTCGCCTTGGACAACCTCAGCTCCTGCCATCTGGAAACAAGCCTTTACAGTTGCAGCCATGTTGCGCAGGTTACTCATCACATTTGAACGTTGTGAAGCTACAACCTTGATGACCCCCTCCGTCTCCCCAACGAGGGGAGAGATTGTTTCTACGGAAGCCACATTGCTCGATGTCTCGACAAGCCATGAGATAGCCTCATCCTGGCACATCGCATAAACGCCGTTGTCAACTGCCTGAAGAGCGCGAATAACATTCTCGCCAACTGCCTTTGGAAGAACGGCTTCAGAATCGCAACTCTCCATGTGGAACTGCATATTCTGCTCTGTAACATGGTATTCTTCTTCAAAGTCGGATACCATTATATTCCAGTCAACACGCACGTTCTCCTTTTCTGCAAAAGGTACGGCGAAGACTATCACGCCATCACGCGGAATGGCATTGTGCATACGACCTGCTGCGAATGAAGCAAGACGAACGTCCATCTTCTCCTGAATCTGATAGAGGAACCGTGAAAGAAGCTTGATGGAATTAGCGCGCTTCTTATTGATATCGTCACCACTATGTCCGCCAGTCAAACCTTGAACCTGAGCTTTCATGAAAAAGTACTTCTCAGGAGCGTTTTCTTTCTCATAACGGAAGAAAGCTTCTGTATTAATACCGCCAGCGCAAGAAACGAATATTTGACCTTCGTCCTCGCTATCAAGGTTGATGAGCATGGAGCCTGTCATAAAGTCGCCCTTCATGCCCATAGCGCCGGTCAGACCTGTTTCTTCGTCGCGAGTGAAAACACACTCTAGAGGACCATGCTCGAAGTTGCCGTCAAGTATGGCAAGTTCCATGGCTACTCCGATACCGTCGTCAGCACCGAGTGTTGTTCCCTTAGCCTTCATCCAGTCGCCTTCGATGAAGGTTTCAATAGGATCGTTATCAAAGTCGATATTGCAATCAGGCAGTTTCTCGCAAACCATGTCCATGTGGCTCTGGAGAATAACAACAGGCTTGTTCTCATAACCAGGAGCAGCAGGCTTGCGGATGATGACGTTACCCGTCTCATCAATCTTTGTTTCAAGACCGCGACTTTCTCCGAACTCCTTCAGGAAAGCTATCATCTTCTCCTCGTGCTTGGATGGACGAGGAATGCTGTTTATCATAGCGAATTGCTCAAATACGCAAGTAGGTTGTAGATTTGTCATAATTGGTTTCTCTGTTTAGGGTCACATTATTAGTACTTGACCTTTATCTTAACACCTTTGCTTTCGTTCTGCATACGGTCAAGAGCTGTCACGCAATAGTAAGCCACTGTCTTTTTCTTATTAGGAGCAGGAAGCTTATAATAATTGCTTGTCGTATAGGCAACGATCTTTGCTGAGTTATTCAGGTCAATCTTATCATTAGCCTCAAATCGATACACAATATATCTCACGGCTTGATTCTTCCAGTTTTTGCCATTAGGTGCTGTCCAGAACAAGACATTGTCGGAGCCGGAATTTATAAACTTGAGGTTCTTGATCTCATCAGGAGCATCACCATCAATGAAAGGCATCTTAGGCTGGAGTACGGTACCGTTCCAATAGTTCTTCTGGAGTCGGCTGCCGTAGTTGCCGTAGTTGTCAACAGCACGACGTGAATACCAGAGCACAGTTCCCTTTACATTGCCAACCTCCTCGTGGAGCTGATACTTGGCTGCCATCTGGTCTTGGGAAGGATTGTTAATGTCCTTGTTATCTACGGTACGCTCAATGTCCTCGCCAATGTAAAGTGGGCGATTGGTAAAATTCTTGCTCCACCAACGAATGAGGGTCTTATAGTCAGCCGCCTTATGTCCTATCTGCCAATAAAGCTGAGGAACTGTATAATCAATCCATCCATTCTTATCCCAAAGAAGGCAGTCAGCATAAAGATCATCATAGTTTTGAGTGCCGTTTGTCTCGCTTCCGTTAGGATCGTTGCGCTTGTTGCGATAGATTCCAAAAGGAGACACACCGAACTTCACCCAAGGCTTTATCTTCTTGATTGTAGCGGAAAGCTGCTGAATGAAGACGTTCACATTATTTCTGCGCCAGTCTCCAAGAGAAAGCGTCTTGCCTTGGCTATGCTGAACATAGTAGTTGTAGTTGTCGCTGTCAGGTATAGGCTGACCACCTGCAGGATAAGGATAGAAATAATCGTCAATGTGAATGCCGTCAACATCATATCTACTCACAATATCAGCCACCACCCGGCAGGTATAATCACGACATTCCTTGTATGCAGGATTTAGGATTGTCAAGCCGTCATACTTGAAGCAATACTCAGGATGAAGGGCTGCGATGTGGTTTGAGGCAAGTTCTTTTGTTGACTTTGTCAAGGCGCGATAAGGATTTATCCAGGCATGGAGTTCCATGTTGCGCTTATGGCATTCGTCAATCATCCATTGCAGAGGATCCCAATATGGGCTTGGTGCCTGACCTTGTCTGCCTGTGAGGAACTTACTCCAAGGCTCTATATTGCTCTGATAAAGAGCATCACATTCGGGTCTTACCTGAAAGATTATGGCGTTTGCTCCCTCACTCTTGAGTACATTAAGCTGCTGAAGCAGATTCTTCTGCATATCTGATGTGGACAATCCCTGAAACTGTCCGTTTACACATTGAATCCATGCAGCACGAAACTCTCGTTTCTTCGTGTCATTGCCCAATGAAACTACGGAAGTCTTTGTCTTGCATGAAAAGAAAAGAAATCCGACAGACAACAAGGATGACAGGAATAATATCTTTGAAAAAACTTTAATCATACTTGAATTCAAAAAAAAGAAAACTACCTACAAGACATGAATCCTGCATGGTAGTTCTCCTATTTCTTTGTTTTTATTACTTTGCAGACTTATACTCCTTGTTAAGTCCCTTGATAACTTCCTCAGTAATGTTATAAGCTTGACCAGCGTAGAGGATGTTGTCGCCTGACTTAGAGAAGATGAAAGCATAACCCTTCTGCTTGTTGTAACGATCGATGAAGTGGTGAATAGAGTCAGCGAGAGCTGCGTTGAACTTCTGCTCTTCCTCAGCAAACTCTGCTGAAAGGCGCTGCTGAAGTGCCTGTAGATCCTGGCTCTGCCTCTGAAGACCGGCCTGAACATTCTGAGCCTGCTGCTGAGTGTACTTGTTTGACTGTACATCCTGCTGGAACTTAGCTGCAGCGCTCTCAAGAGAACGCTGCTTGTTGGCAAGTGTGCTTTCTATGTTCTTGCCCTTCTTCTCAAGTTCAGTCTTTGCGTTTTTGCACATAGTGTATTGAGTCATGATAGAATCAATTTCAATATATGCTATTTTCTGACTAGCATCTCCAGCAGCCTCTGGTGCGGCTGTAGCATCAACTTTCTTTGCTTCGTTATTGCAAGAAGCAAGTGTGAGAGCAGCAAAAGCTGCCATAATAAAGAACTTTTTCATATTTTTTTATTTTTTGTTTTCTAACATCCTTCTACCCTAAGTTTCCTTTCTGCTGCTTCACGCGCCTCCTTGTCTTGCTTCATGACACAGTGGATACCCTTTTTCTGCAAGGCTGGATTGTCACTTACATGCTGTGACGTGAACTTTCCGTTTGGCTTCAGAAGTATCTTTACGGAGAGTAATAGAACGGCTACCGCAACTATGGCGAGGGTAAGAAGTAATACTTTCAACATTATTTAGATAGGTTTTGTTAACGCCATTATAGGCATATTTCGCGTGCAAAATTAAGAAAAGATATTCAATATTCCAAACTTTTGCCTTAAAAAACTCTGTTTTTGATTATTTTTAATCTTTTATTATTATTTACTAAAAAAAAAATTAACTTTGCACACGAAAAGAACAAAAAACTATGAAAAGCGACATTGAAATTGCAAGAGAATGCAAGCTTAAACCAATCAAAGAAGTTGCTGCCAACATTGGCATAGCAGCAGAAGACCTTGAACCTTACGGACATTTCATAGCAAAAGTCCCTGAAAAACTAATCAACGAAGAAAAAGTCAAGAACAGCAATCTTATCCTTGTAACTGCCATTACGCCGTGCAAGGCTGGCAATGGTAAGACTACTGTAAGCATCGGCTTGGCACTTGGCATGAGCAAGATCGGAAAGAAGGCTATCTTAGCTCTTCGTGAACCATCGCTCGGTCCATGCTTCGGAATGAAAGGAGGAGCCGCTGGTGGTGGATATGCACAGATTCTTCCGATGGAGAAGATAAATCTCCACTTCACTGGTGATTTCCATGCCATCACGTCTGCCCACAACATGATTGCCGCCCTGCTCGACAACTACATCTATCAGAACAAAGCCAATGGTTTCGCCTTACGCGAAAAGCTCTGGAAGCGTGTGCTCGATGTAAACGACCGTTGCCTAAGAAATGTAGTTACTGGTATTGGGGCAAAGACTAACGGCGGTGTAATGGAGAGTGGTTTTGACATCACACCAGCAAGTGAGATCATGGCTATCCTTTGCCTTTCCACAAGTCTAGAAGACCTTCGTCGCCGACTTGATAACATCCTGCTTGGCATTACGATTGAAGGCAAACCATTCTACCTAAAAGACATGGGGGTTGGCGGCAGTATCATGGTACTCCTCCTTGACGCCATCCATCCAAACCTCGTACAGACAACGGAAAACACTCCTGCTTTCGTTCATGGCGGTCCTTTTGCCAACATCGCCCATGGTTGCAACTCAATACTTGCCACCAAGATGGCTATGAGCCACGGCGACTATGTCATTACGGAAGCTGGCTTCGGCGCAGATCTTGGTGCAGAGAAGTTTTTCAACATCAAATGCCGTAAGGCGGGCTTGCAACCGAAACTCACTATTCTCGTAGCAGCTACACAGGCTCTCAAAATGCATGGCAACGTTGATCTTGCTGACATCAAGAAGCCTAACAAGGAAGGACTCATACGCGGTCTTGACAATCTACAAAAGCATATTGACAACATGAAGTCGTTCGGGCAATCTGTTCTCGTTGCCTTCAACAAATTTGCTACCGACACGGACGAGGAGATCGAAATCGTCCGCTGCTATTGCGAAGAACATGGTGTTGGCTTTGCCTTGAACAATGCTTACATAGAGGGTGGATCTGGTGCTGTGGAACTTGCCAACAAGGTTGTGCAGATGATAGACGAGACACCTTCTGCCACACTCGCTCACACTTATGCCGACGAAGATTCCATCACGGAAAAAATTGAAGCTGTTTGCCAAAAAATCTACGGAGCTAAATCCGTTACATTCGGCAAACCGGCACAGCTTCAGATGGCTCGCATAACGGAACTTGGCATGACACACTTCCCTGTCTGCATAGCAAAGACGCAGTACTCCTTCTCTGCCGACCAAACACGCTATGGCGTTCCTACTGACTTTAACATACACATCCGCGACCTCGTGATAAACGCAGGTGCAGAGATGATTGTAGCCATTGCCGGAGACATCATGCGAATGCCTGGTTTGCCTAAGTCACCACAGGCAGAACGTATTGACTATATCAAAGGTAATATAGAAGGCCTAAGCTAACACGAAAACTATAATGGTGGGAATTTCCATCTTACAATAACCCTTATGAAGAAAATAACCATATTATTATTGTTAATGACAAACGCTCTGTTGCTTTCGGCTCAGGAGTACTATGTATCAACATCATTCCATGAGCCGGCAACAGAAGGTTTACGCTTCATCTATAGTGAAGACGGAGTAAAATGGGACTCCATCCAAGGCACATTCCTGAAGCCAGGAATAACTTCAGTCCAAAGTCCTGAACAGGGTAAACAAGGCGTTATGCGCGACCCGAGTATCGCTGTTGGTCCTGACGGAACTTTCCATCTCGTATGGACATCATCTTGGCGTGGTGACCCTGGATTTGGCTACGCTCATTCCAAGGACTTGATCCACTGGTCTGAACCTCGATTCATAAAGGTTATGGAAGATCCTTCAACCGTAAACGTATGGGCACCAGAGATTTGCTACGACAAGGAGAAGAAGCAGTTCATGATCTCATGGGCTTCTTGTATTCCAGGTGCTTACCCTGACGGTCAGGAAGACCATCTAAACAACCATCGTCTATATTATACGACTACAAAGGACTTCAAGAAGTTCTCAAAGGCTCAGATATTCATCGAACCTGGTTTCTCTTGTATAGACGCAGCTCCTCCTGTCCAGTTGAAGGATGGTTCTTGGGTTCTTGTTTTCAAAGACAACACTCGTCCGATGCGTAACATAAAGGTTGCATTCGGAAAGTCCATGTATGGTCCTTGGGATAACGTATCCGATCCTATTTCGGAAGACTTCACGGAAGGTCCTACATGGTGTAAGGTTGGCGACTGGTATTACATATACTATGATTCCTACCGTCGCTACATCTTTGGTGCTCGCCGCACAAAGGACTTCAAGAACTTCCAGGACGTAACGGGCGGCGTATCTGTTCCAGAAGGTCATAAGCATGGAACTATCTTCAAGGCTTCAAAGGAAATCGTTGATAACCTCAAGAAGTACAATTCCGAATCCGTTCATTTCACAGGCTCTACCATAGCAACTCCTTCTAGACATGACGGAGGTCTCTCACCTGTCGTTGGAGTTCATAACATACAGACAATGCGCGGAGGTATTGACGGTAACTGGCTCTACAACCATCAGCCGATGATTGCTTTTTGGAATGACACTTACTTCATACATTATCTTACCGACCCTCGTTCTGAACACGAGCAGCCAGGCAAGACCATGTTCCAGACTTCTGCCGACGGCTACAACTGGACTACGCCCGCAGAGCTTTTTCCACCCTACCCTATTCCTGACGGTTTCAAGAAGGCGGGTTTGGATTATGTAGCAAAGGATCTTCAGTCGGTCATGCACCAGCGTGTCGGATGGTATGTTTCAAAAGACAGAAAGACACTCGTTGCCATCGGAAACCATGGCATCGTGCTTCATCCGAAAGATGATCCTAACGACGGAAACGGCGTTGGGCGTGTTGTTCGTGAGATAAAGAAGGACGGCTCTCTCGGTCCTATCTATTTCATTTATTACAACCACGACTTTAACGAGAAAAACACCATCTATCCTTATTATAAAAAAGCTAAGAACAAGGCTTTCGTAAAAGCTTGCGATGAGATTCTTGCCGACCCTATGCAGCGTATGCAATGGGCTGAGGAATCAGACCGTAACGACGACATCCTTCCTTTGAAGACGCCTGCCAAGGCATTCTCTGGCTACACCCTTCCTGATGGCAGAAAGGTTGGTCTTTGGAAGCACGCTCTTACTTCCGTATCTGCTGATGGTGGAAACACTTGGCGCACACCACTTAACCGTGCTCATGGCTTTGTGAATTCAAACGCAAAGATATGGGGGCAACGGCTTTCCGACGGTACTTACGCTACAGTCTATAATCCTTCAGAATACCGCTGGCCTTTGGGCATCTCGCTCTCTTCTGATGGTTTAAACTACACAACCCTCAACCTCGTTACTGGCGACGTCACACCGGAACGTCACTATGGTCTCTACAAGAGCTTCGGTCCTCAGTATGTTCGAGGTATTCAAGAATGTAATCCGCAGCCAACTGACGGAAACCTTTGGCTAACATATTCCATGAACAAGGAAGACATGTGGGTGGCTCGCGTTCCAGTTCCTGTTCAGCTTAATACCACAAAACATGCCGACGAGAACTTTGCTAATTACAAGAATCTCGCTGAGATGACTTCATGGAACATCTATTCTCCTTTGAAAGCTAAGGTTGAGCTCAACGGTGAGTGGCTGAAACTTTCCGACTCCGAGGTTTACGACTATGCTCGCGTAGAGAAGGTTATACCTGCGACAAAGGAGCTTGTAGTGGAATTTGACGTAAAGGCTAAGCAGACAGACCATGGACAGCTGAACATAGAGTTCACCGATGAGAAAGGAAATGTCGCTTCAAAGATTATCCTTGACAATACGGCTGTAATGCGCGTTAAGGGTGGAGCACGCTCCTCAAACATGGTAAAGAGCTACAAGGCTGACGAGGTTTACCACGTCAAGGCTGTTCTCTCGCAGGATCTTCATAATGGTGTATATTATATTAATGGAAAGAAAGCGGCCGCACGACAGTTCGACACACCTGTTGAAGCATTCAATCGTATCGTGTTCAGAACAGGCGAAGAATTTACTCATCCTACAATTGAAACACCTGCTGACCAGACGGAAGACATGCCTCGTGCAGACGAGTTCGACCCAATGGCTGTATTCGAGATTGCCAATTTCAAAACTTACTCTACCGATGCAGACGCTTCTGCTGCCATTCTCAGATATAACAACTACGCTCATTACGTGGAGAAGTTTAACACTATGGAGGACGAGAACATCGTTCAGGCAATCCCTAACTCAGAATCTTCCGCATGGCTATCAAGAAACATTCCGCTCTTCGATTGTCCTGATAAGCAGTTTGAGGAAATCTACTACTATCGTTGGTGGACATTGCGCAAGCACATCAAGCGCACTCCAGTGGGCTATGGTATGACAGAATTCCTTGTTCAGCGTTCTTATGCAGACCGTTGGAACCTGATTGCCTGTGCCATCGGCCATCATGTCAACGAGACGCGCTGGCTTCGCGATCAGACTTACCTCAACCAGATTCTAAACACATGGTATTTTGGAAACAAGGATAATCCTAATGCCGTTACTGGTACTGCTCTCAGCAAGATGACTAAGTTCTCTTCATGGAATCCGTATGCAGTTTGGAATGCTTACAAAGTGAACGGAGATACAGCGTTGCTCACTCGCCTTCTTCCTTCCCTTGAAGAAGAATATGCCCGTTGGAAGTCAACAAATGTTCTTGATAACGGACTCTATTGGCAGGGCGACGTTCAGGATGGTATGGAAGAAAGCATCTCGGGTGGTCGCAAGAAGCAGTATGCACGCCCAACCATCAACTCCTATATGGCAGCCAATGCCTTTGCTCTCGCAAATATCAAGGACGAGCTCGCTGCAAAAACATCCTCTGTAACGATAAGCCAAGCTGTCCCCGTGTCAGAAGCATCAGTTTCAGATAACTACCGCCAGGAAGGCTCTGCCCTCTGGTCTCTAATACAGGAGAAGCTATGGAACCCTAATCTCCAATTCTTCGGCACTCATCGTGGCGATTCCCTTGCTGATGTCCGCGAAGCCATTGGATACATGCCATGGTATTGTGAACTCGTTCAGGCTGGTTCAAAGTACGATGTAGCATGGAAGCAGCTTACTGACGAGAAAGGCTTCTCTGCTCCATTCGGCTTGACAACAGCCGAGCGCCGTCACCCTCTCTTCCGTTCTCACGGATTTGGAAAATGTGAATGGGATGGTGCCATCTGGCCTTTCGCCACATCTCAGACCCTCACTGCCCTCGCCAATTACCTCAACGCAGCTCCTATACCTGAAGCACCAACTTCTGGTGTAACAGCAGCTACCTTCTTCTCCGAAATGCTCAAGTATGCAGAGAGCCAGCACTATCGTGGCCGTCCATATATCGGCGAGTATCTTGACGAAACTACTGGCTATTGGCTTATGGGCGATCGTGAACGTTCTCGTTATTACAACCATTCAACTTTCTGCGATCTTGTAATAAATGGACTCATCGGTCTTCGTCCTTCTATTGGCGATGAGTTTGAGGTAAATCCACTCATTCCTGACGGAACATGGAATTATTTCTGCCTTGACAATGTCCTCTATCATGGTCATAACATCACTATCATTTATGACAAAGACGGACAACGCTACCACCAAGGAACAGGATTCCGTGTTCTTATTGACGGAAAACTGAAATCCCAGAGTTCAACTCTCACTAAGCTTACTGTCAAACTCTAAATTACATTATATAGTAAACACTAACAAACACCATAAATTATGAAAAGATTAGCCCTATCTATCATGACGTTTGCTGCAATATCGTTCACATCTTGCAGCAACAAGACATCAGAAAACCAAACCGATTCTGACAGTTTGACAGAAGTCGTAGCTGACACAGCTGACAGATCTAACATCTCTTCCGAGAATGAAGAATTAGAAGCGTCTATTGACGAACTCGCTTCTGCCCTTGAGTCTGGAGATGAGGAAGACATAACATCAACCGTTGAAGAGGCAAATAACAAAGTTGTTGAGCTTCTTGCTGAAGGTAAGAACGAAGAAGCAAAGGCTTATGCCGAGGCTATCAAAAAGTTCGTTATCGAACACAAAGACAAGTTTACGGCTACAGGTAGCTCCGCTATTGCTTCTATCGTTTCTAACGTAGAAAAGCTAGACGTAGCAAACCTTGAAGAAACTGCTAAGTCTTTAGCTTCGTCTCTTAATGTAACAAGCGAAGATGCAGCTGCCATTGAAGAGAAGGCTAAGGAAACAATCGAAAACCTCAAGAACACAGACGCTGCAGAAAAAGCAGCAGCTGCTGCTAACGAGCTTAAGGATAATGCTAAGAAAGCCGTAGAAGAAGCAAAGTCAAAAGCCAAGGAAGAAGTTAGCAAGAAGGTTGACGAGAAGGTCGAAAATGCCAAGGAAAAAGCCAGGGAGAAAATAAACGAAGGCATCGGAAAACTTCTTGGTAATTAAGTATATGTTTTTACTACAAATCATAAATTCTGTCCAAAAATCTGTAACATTTTTCCTTATTTCGGCAAAAAAGGTATCAATTTTAGTTCATTTCGACATTTTTTAGTAGATTTTCTTGCAGAATATCAAGGAAAGTATTAATTTTGTAGTGCGAAAAACAAAAAATACTAGAAAAACAATCTAAGCAAATTTCATGAGTTATATTAAATTTGAGAAGGCTCTGATGACCAATCTGGAAGAGTCGTTGCAGCGAGAGTTGCTGCGTACGAATCGTTCCGGAGCTTACTCTTGTTCGACAATCGTTGATTGCAACACGCGAAAGTACCATGGTCTGCTCGTTGTGCCGGTTCCTGAACTGGACGACGAAAACCATGTCCTGCTTTCTTCACTCGACTGTACCGTTGTGCAGCACGGTGTAGAGTTCAATCTCGGATTGCACAAGTATCAGGGCAACAATTATGCTCCTAAGGGACATAAGTACATTCGCGAATTTTCTTGCGACCTTATGCCAACGACTATCTATCGCGTTGGTGGTGTTATCCTGAAGAAGGAAGTCATCTTCCAGACTTTCGAAGACCGTATTCTGCTTCGTTATACTCTGGAGGACGCTCACTCTCCTACAAAGCTTCGCCTTCGTCCTTTCCTCGCTTTCCGTAGCGTACGCCAGTTCACTCACGAGAACAATGTAGCTTCTCGCGAGTATAAGCACGTGCCTAACGGAATAAAGACTTGCATGTATGCTGGTTATCCAGAGCTCTTCATGCAACTTTCAAAGAAGAACGAGTTCGTGTTCCAGCCTGACTGGTATCGCGGCATTGAGTATCCTAAGGAGCAGGAGCGTGGATATGCTTCAAACGAGGACCTCTACGTACCAGGCTATTTCGAGGTTAGCATGAAAAAGGGCGACAGCATCGTCTTTGCTGCTTCTACTTCCGAGTACAAGAGCTCACAGCTCAGCAAGCTTTTCGAAGATGAATGCAAGCATCGTGTTCCTCGCGATAACTTCTACGACTGTCTCGTAGGTGCAGCTCATCAGTTCTCAAACTATGATGGCGAAGAGAGCTACATCCTTGCCGGTTACCCTTGGTTCAAGGCTCGCGCACGCGATACATTTATAGCTCTTCCTGGCTTGACTCTCTCTATTGACGAGGTTGAGAAGTTCGAGAGATTCATGAAGACTGGCGAGAAGGCCATTCGTGAATTCATGGAGGGCAAGCCACTCTCAGTGAAAATCTACGAGATAGAGCAGCCTGACGTTATGCTTTGGGCTATCTGGGCTCTTCAGCAGTACAACAAGGTTGTGGGCGATGCCAAGACTTTCGAGAAGTATGGTACGCTAATCACAGACATTGCTCACTACATTCACGATAACAAGCACCCATTCCTCCATTACGACGAAAACGGACTCGTCAGAGTGGAAGGTAAGGAGCGTGCCATGACTTGGATGAACTCTACGGCTAACGGTCGTCCTGTAGTTCCTCGTACGGGCTATTGCGTTGAGATAAATGCCCTCTGGTACAACGCGCTGAAGTATTGTGCTAAGCTTGCTGTCTTCAATAATGACGCTAAGAATGCTCAGATGGTTGAGGAACTTGCTTCTCTCACTAAGCAGTCGTTCATCTCAACTTTCGTAAACGACTATGGCTATCTCTTCGACTATGTTGACGGCAACTACGTTGACTGGAGCGTTCGTCCTAACATGATTTTCGCAACAGCCCTCGACTATTCTCCACTTTCTCAGGAGCAGAAGAAGAGCGTTGTTGACTATTGTACACGCGAGCTTCTCACTCCACGTGGCCTACGTTCTCTCTCTCCAAAGAGTGGTGGCTACAACCCAATGTACGTAGGTCCTCAGCATCAGCGTGATTATGCTTATCATCAGGGTACAGCCTGGCCATGGCTCGGCTGCTTCTATCTTGAGGCCGTACTTCGTCTCTACAAGAAGTCGCGCCTGAGCTTCATCCAGCGCCAGATGGCTGGTTACGAAGAAGATATGACTCTCAACTGCGTAACAACAATTCCTGAGCTTTCAGACGGTAACCCACCATTCCGTGCTCGCGGTGCCGTTTCGTTTGCCATGAACGTTGCTGAGATTCTTCGTACTATGAGTATCATCGGAAAATACACATATAATAAATAAAGAAAGGACGCACAAATGAAAGTATTAATGTTCGGTTGGGAGTACCCACCTCACGTATTTGGCGGACTTGCTACTGCTAACTATGGTATCACTCAGGGCCTCAAGGCGCAGAGTGATCTTGAAATAACCCTCTGTCTGCCACATCCTTTTGGCGACGAGGAGAAGAATGCTGCAAAGATTATCGACCTCGGTAATGTGCCTATCGCATGGCGCGATCCTGCTTGGGACACTGTCGTAGAGCGCATTGGCACAAAGATGGATCCACAGATATATTTCCAGATGCGCGATCATATCTACGCCGACTTCAACTACATGCCTGTAAACGACATGGGTTGTCTCTACTTCTCTCCAGGCTATACGGGCAATCTTCCTGAGGAAATCAACAACTACTCAATCGTAGCTGGTGTTGTGGCACGTGCTGAGGAGTTTGACATCATCCACGCTCACGACTGGCTCACATATCCTGCCGGTATTCATGCTAAGCAGGTCAGCGGAAAGCCACTCTGTATTCACGTTCACGCTACAGACTTCGACCGCTCTCGTGGTAACGTAAATCCAACTGTTTACTCTATTGAGAAGAACGGTATGGACAATGCCGACTGCATCATGTGTGTGTCAGAGCTTACACGCCAGACAGTCATCAACCATTACCATCAGGATCCAGCCAAGTGCTTCGCTGTGCACAACGCCGTTTATCCTCTCAACGAAGAGTATCAGGCTATCCCTCGTCCTGACCATACAGGCAAGGAGAAGGTCGTAACGTTCCTCGGTCGTCTCACTATGCAGAAGGGTCCTGAGTACTTCGTAGAAGCTGCCAAGATGGTGCTCGACCGTACTCACAACGTCCGCTTCTGTATGGCTGGTTCAGGCGATATGATGGAGGCAATGATTCAGATGGTTGCTGATCGCGGCATTGCAGACCGTTTCCACTTCCCAGGCTTCATGCGCGGAAAGCAGGTTTACGAGTGTCTGAAGGATTCTGACGTTTACGTAATGCCTTCAGTATCAGAGCCGTTCGGTATCTCGCCTCTTGAGGCTATGCAGTGTGGAACACCTACCATCATCTCTTATCAGTCTGGTTGTGGCGAAATCCTCACTAACTGTATCAAGACAGACTATTGGGACATCCACGCCATGGCAGATGCCATCTACTCTATCTGTGCCAACGACTCTCTCTTCGAGTACCTCTCCGTCGAGGGCAAGAAGGAGGTTGACCAGATTACATGGGAGAAGGTTGGTCTCTGGATTCGTGAACTCTACGACCGCACCCTCGGTTTGAAATAAAGCCCCAACGGACTCACTCCCAACGGTCCTTCCCCCAGCCCCTTCCTTACAGGACGGGGTGGAATTACACTTGCGGGGAAATGGGGTTTCATTAATATGAAATAGCCACTGTGCTATATAATAGCCACTGTGTTCGAAGCGTCCGCTTCGAATCCTAAAAAAAATAATCAAGATGAAAACTATACAATTATACTTTGAGATTCACCAGATTACGCATCTCAAGCGCTACCGTTTCTTTGACATCGGTGCCGACCACTACTACTACGACGACTACGAGAACGAGCGTAGCATAGCAGAGATTGCTGAGCGTTCATACATGCCAGCTCTCACTACTTTCCAGGAAATGATTAAGGAGAACGGTAAGTACTTCAAGCTCGCTTTCTCAATCTCAGGCGTTGGTATGGAGCAGCTCGAAATGCACGCTCCTCAGGTTATTGCCAAGCTCCAGGAACTCAACGAGACTGGCTGCGTGGAATTCCTAGCTGAGCCTTATTCTCACGGTCTCTCTTCACTCGCTGATGCTGAGTGCTTTGCTGAGGACGTAAAGAAGCAGGCTGAGAAGATGAAGGAATACTTCGGCAAGTATCCTACAGTGCTACGCAACTCTTCGCTCATCTATTCTGACGACATCGCAATGCAGGCTCAGGCTATGGGCTTCAAGGGCATGCTCACAGAAGGTGCAAAGCACGTGCTCGGATGGAAGTCTCCTCACTATGTATATAGCTCAGCCGTTGCTCCAGACCTCAAGCTCCTTCTCCGCGACGTAGAGCTTTCTGACGACATCTCTCTCCGCTTCAACAATCCTGAATGGTCTGGCTATCCACTCTTTGCTGACACATACGTACAGCGCATAGCTGACACTCCAAAGGAGGAGCAGATAATAAACATCTTCATGGAGCTTTCGGCTCTCGGTATGGCTCAGCCACTCTCTTCAAACATCCTTGACTTCTTCCGCGCTCTTCCTCTTTGCGCAAAGGAGAAGGGCATTGAGTTTGCTACACCTACAGAGGTGTTCAGCAAGGTGAATGCCGTTGACTACATCTCGGTTCCTGACACTCTCTCATGGGTTGACGAGGAGCGCGATTGCTCTTGCTGGCTCGGTAACAACATGCAACGTGAGGCGTTCAACAAGCTTTATTCAGTTGCAGAGCGCGTTCGCATCATGCAGGACCCAGCCATCACTCAGGACTGGTACTATCTTCAGGCTTCAAACAACTTCCGCTTCATGACTACTAAGGCTTCAAACGTAGGTCTTGATCGCGGTATCTACATCACTCCTTTCGATGCCTTCACAAACTACATGAACATCCTTGGCGACTTCATGCACAGAGTGAAGAGTAAGTTCCAGTCTCTCGATGACGATGAGCTCAACGACCTTCTCACTACTATTCGCAACCAGGGTGAGGAAATCACTTTGAAGGATCAGGAGATTGAGCGTCTCAAGGCTATGATCAACAAGATTGCTCCAGACGCACTTGCTGAGAAGAAGCTTGCAAAGAAGGCTCCTGCTAAGAAGGCACCAGCTAAGAAGGCACCTGCTAAGAAAGCTGCTTCTAAGAAGACTGAAGAAAAGACAGCAGAGGAAAAGAAGTAATTGGTAAAAAAGCGTTAAATCTTCATATAAATAAGAGCAAGAAGCCTGCCCTCTATCGCAGAGAGTAGGCTTCTTTGTTTGGTTTACGAGGCAACAACGGCGATGCCCGTGATATCGGTGCGGAATGGAAATGGCTAATATGGTATCAAACTTGGGTTCAACAAATAATAGAACAGAGATTAAAACCATTCGCGATAAAGATAACTGATAAAATATAAGGGGCATGGTTCATTACGAACCATGACCCTTATATTTATATAATATCAATTATGATATATTATGTCTTGTTTAGTTGTTCTCTGGACGGAGCTGACGAACAGTAGCACCTGCACGCCACATCTCTGATTCACGGAGAGCCTTAAGTTCTTCCTCAAGACCTACTCGGTAGTCTGGCTTAGAGTTAGCGTCGATAGAGATTTGAGCCTCGTTACCAGTTACAACAGAATTATAGAGCTTCTCAACAACAGGCTTGATAGCATCGTGGAAAGGACCCATCCAGTCAAGAGCACCACGCTGTGCTGTTGTAGAACAGTTTGCATACATCCAATCCATACCCTTAGCGCCGAAGAGTGGCATTAGTGACTGAGTGAGCTCCTCAACTGTCTCGTTGAATGCCTCAGAAGGAGTATGACCGTTCTCACGGAGAACTTCGTACTGAGCGAGGAGAAGACCCTGGATAGCACCCATGAGTGAACCACGCTCACCAGTAAGGTCAGAAGTAGCCTCGCGC
>JAZLKJ010000149.1:0-2177 GCA_045597565.1 Prevotella sp.
TGTTGTAAAACTATAATCGCCGAACTCAGCCATCGCACTTGCACACCAACAAGTGCTTTCTTTCAGCTTGTCACGAGCTTCGAAATAGATGTTAAACGCCTGGAAACAGGCATATTATAGTATATTATTTACGTATGAAAAAGAACTTCCTTATCGTCTTGTTCTCGTCTGCCTTGCTGTTGGCTATGCCTATTCGCGCGCAGATCAGTGTTATGGAATTGGCTGACCCCAAACCTGTCTCGCAAGAGGCTTGGCAGTTTGTGAAAGAGCCCATTTTCGTGTGGGGATCTACTGATGTGCGTTATTCGCGCAGCCAAGTCCCCACGGCAGAAAAGTCGCCTGCTCTCTATGCTTGGCGTGGTGAGCGCGTCTTTGCTCAGGCTGTTTTTGCCGCTCCTACCGAAACAGAAGTAACGCTTAGCGTTTCCGACCTGCGCTGTGGCAAGCAGGTCATCTCGTCTGATTGCATTCGCTCCTATTACGTCGGCTATGTGCTGACCGATTATTTTGGCGATCGTTCAGACACATATCTCATGCCCGACCGCCTGATAGGGCAGCCTACCTATGTCGTTGCAGCCCAGACTGCACGTCCCGTTTGGTTGGATATTCGTGTACCTCAGAATGCCGTTCCCGGTAAGTATACAGGTAAAGTCAGCATAAGTTTTGATGGCAATACGTTGTCGTTGCCTTTCAGCGTGAATGTTTCTAAGCGTCTTCTTCCTGAGCCAAAGAACTGGGCTTTCCACCTTGATCTCTGGCAGAACCCCTATGCTGCAGCGCGCTACTTTAACGTCCCGCTCTGGAGTAAGGAGCATTTCGATTATATGCGTCCCATTATGGAAACCTACGCGCAAGCAGGAGGTAAGGTCATTACGGCTAGCATCATCCAGCATCCATGGAATGGTCAGACAGAAGATCCATACGAGAGCATGGTGGTCAAGATGAAGCATGTTGACGGATCATGGACTTATGACTATACTGTCTTTGATAAATGGGTTGAGTTCATGATGTCGTGTGGCGTTACGGAACAGATTGACTGCTATACCATCGTTCCCTGGGGCTATAGTTTTGAGTATGTCGATATGGCATCGTCAACCCTCAAGCATGTTGATTGCCAGCCAGGCGAGAAGGCCTATGAGGATATCATATTCCCATTCCTTGTGGATTTTGCCAAACACTTGAAGTCGAAGGGCTGGTTTGAGCGTACATGCATAGCAATGGATGAACGCCCAATGAATCAGTTGCGCGCCGCATGGGATATTGTCCGTCGTGCTGATCCGAACTATCGCATTCAAGGTGCAGTCAACTATTCGCCTGAGGTTGTCTCTATGATGTACGATATCAGCATCGCTTACGGCTACGCCGATCTTCCAGATGAGGTTGTCGCTCAGCGTCATGCGGACAATCTGGTAACTACATTCTACACGTGTTGTGGTCCAGACCATCCCAACACGTTCACCTTCTCGCCGCTTGCCGAATCTTCCTATCTCGGCATTCATGCAGCAGCACTTAACTATGATGGATATCTCCGTTGGGCTTATTGTAGTTGGGTGAAGGACCCTTGCATTGATACTCGTTTCCGCACGTGGTATAGTGGTGATTGTTTCCTTGTTTATCCTTCAGGAAGTAGCCTTCGCTTTGACCGTCTCACGCAGGGCATCCAGGATTACGAGAAGATTCGTATCCTTCGTGAGGGTGCATCTCCTGCTAAGTTAAAGAAGATAGAGGCAATCCTTAAGCCTTTCTCGTCCTCTGCATATGCTGAAGGCGAAGATGCAGCGGCCAAGGTCCGTGCTGCCGAGGCTGCTCTTCGAAAGTGTGAATAATCCGCTTTTGGGTTAAAGTCTCTTTATGCCTCTTTCTGCGGAAAGGGGCATTTTTTTGATTGTTGTAATGGTTAAATAATAAGTTCGGAAGATTTGACTTAGATTTTTGAGATAGTTTTGTGGTGTCTATGAAGGAGCATAGCGAGCTATGTGACTGAAGAGCAACACAAAAATAGCCAAAAAGATTGTCAAAGCTGATATACATATATAATAGGGTGTCCAATCTGTTGATTTTATTCTGAAAGTTTTTTGTGACTTCTTTAGATGTATTTTACAGATATTTAGACCGTTGGATAGGTGTTATTTGATGTAACGCTGTGATAGGTTGTATTCTCTAATTTTTTCTGGCGC
>JAZLKJ010000150.1:0-4017 GCA_045597565.1 Prevotella sp.
TGCCCAAGATTTCCTCTGGCATCTCAGCAACTGCCTCTTCCAGCGTCTTGCCCTTCAGGAATCCGTTTGCTATCACGCAAGGAGAACTTGCCACAGCACTAACCTCCCAGCTTTCACCTATTGGCGAAACGTCCTTAACGCATTCTGCCGGAAGCTTCTTCCATTGGGCAATACGCTCTCCACCCCACACCGTTTGGTGCAGGTTCTGTTCAAAGAGGAGAGGGTAGAGCCTTTGGGTCATGTTCGTGAAATTCGCCAAACTTGGTGAATTTTTCAATTTTATCTATTATTATACATGCTTTCGTAATACTTCTCGTACTCGCCGGAAGTGATGTTCTCAAGCCATTCTTCGTTCTCAAGATACCATTTCACGGTGAGTTCAATGCCTTCTTCAAACTGAAGTGAAGGCTCCCAACCGAGTTCTGCCTGAAGTTTGCGGGAATCGATGGCATAGCGAGCATCGTGGCCGAGGCGGTCTGTAACGTAAGTGATGAGGTTCATGTCCTCGCCTTCCTCACGACCGAGAAGACGGTCAACGGTGTTAATGACAACCTTGATGATGTCTATGTTCTTCCATTCGTTGAAGCCGCCGATGTTGTAGGTCTCTGCAACCTTTCCGTTGTGGAAGATAGTGTCGATGGCGCGGGCATGGTCAACAACATAAAGCCAGTCGCGAACGTTCTCGCCCTTGCCATATACAGGCAGCGGCTTGCGGTTGCGGATGTTATTGATGAAGAGCGGGATGAGCTTCTCAGGGAACTGGTATGGACCGTAGTTGTTAGAGCAGTTTGTCACGATAGTCGGCATGCCGTAAGTGTCATGGTAAGCGCGAACGAAATGGTCTGACGAAGCCTTTGAGGCAGAGTATGGAGAGTGAGGATTATACTTTGTAGTCTCAAGGAAGAACTCCTCGCCATAAGCGCAATGATCCTTACCGGTAGAAGCTTTCGTAGTAAATGGAGCCTCAACGCCTTCTGGATGAGTCATCTCGAGAGCGCCGTAAACCTCGTCGGTACTGATATGGTAAAAACGCTTTCCCTCGTATTTTTCAGGAAGACTCTCCCAATAGAGCTTTGCAGCCTGAAGGAGAGATAGCGTACCCATAACGTTTGTTCTTGCGAAAGTAAACGGATCCTTGATAGAGCGGTCAACATGACTCTCTGCTGCAAGATGGATGATTCCGTCAATATTTTCGTCCTGCATAAGCTTGTAGAATGCGTCGAAGTCGCAGATGTCCATCTTTACGAACTTGTAGTTCGGCTTGTCCTCAATATCCTTTAGGTTAGCAAGGTTTCCTGCGTAAGTAAGCTTATCAAGATTGATGATATTATACTCCGGATACTTATTTACAAAAAGTCTTACAACATGGCTGCCGATAAAACCAGCACCGCCGGTGATTACTATATTTTTCATAATTGAAATTGTTTTATTGCGATTTATTGTTTAGATAGTCTTGTAAGCGTTCATATTACATAGGCATTTCTTCAAACTTTCCGTCCAATACGGAATCTTTATTCCGAAGGTTTCCTTAATCTTTGTCTTGTCCAGAACGGAATATGACGGACGCTTGACAGGAGAAGGGAATTCGTCAGAATGGCATGGCTGGATGTCGCACTCTGTGTTGCCGGCATATTCGGCAATCATCTTCGTGAAGTCGAACCATGAGCAGACACCTTCGTTGCTGTAGTGATAAATGCCGACATAACTGCTGAAATCCTCTTGCCCACCAAAGACCTCAAGCGCCTTCTGTATAGCACACGCCAGATCCCAAGCGTAAGTAGGCGTTCCGCACTGGTCGAATACAACCTTCAACTGCGGCTTTGTGGCAGTAAGGTTGAGCATGGTCTTGCAGAAGTTCTTGCCAAACTCAGAGTAAAGCCAAGCCGTACGGATGATGATATATTGACAGCCAGTAGCGATGATTTTCTCTTCGCCATGCAGCTTTGTCATTCCGTAAACACCAGTGGGTGTTCCTTTCTGGTCTTCCTTGCAAGGAGTGTTGTATGGCTCTTTGCCGAAGACGTAATCCGTTGAAATCTGCACAAGCAGACCGCCGACCTCCTTCATTGCGATGGCAAGATTCTCTGGAGCTGTTGCGTTGAGTTTCTCTACAAGTTCATATTTAGCAGGATCCTCAGCACCGTCAACATTCGTCCATGCTGCACAGTTGACGATGGCATTTACGCCATGCTCGCTGACCATCTGACGTATGGCGTCAAGGTCTGTGATGTCAAGTTTGATGGTCTCAACACCTTCCTGCTCCACGACATCCGTAAAGACGTATTTGTCGCTTGAATCACGAGCAATGATACGCATCTCATTGCCAAGTTGTCCGTTAGCGCCGGTAACAAGTATATTCATAATCCTTTCTTATTCTAAAGCCTGTTTAGGAATTCTTTGTTTACAGTGAACGACTTCTCTGCCATCGTTGCCCAGAAATCGGCATAGTCGGCAGCGTTGTTTTCTTTCAGCGGAATGTCACTTACGACACGGAAGCTGACGAACGGAATGTTGTTGACAAAGCAAGTCTGGGCAATGGCGCAGCTTTCCATATCTACCGCCTTGGCATCAGCCACATCTGAGTGAATGTGCTTCATCTTATCTACGCTGTCAACGAACCAGTCGCCAGTGGCAATCTTTCCTGCCACGACCTTTGTGCTAGAGAGTATCTCATTGACTGACAACGCCTTTTCAACGAGTTCCTGCGGAGTCTCGAATTCCGAAGGCATGCCCTGCACCTGACCGGCAAGATTCTCTGGTCCGCAATAGACATCGTGATACTGGCATGAGCTGCTTACAACGACATCGCCAATCTCAAGATTAATGTCGGCACCGCCGGCACAGCCTGAGCTTACCACCACATCCGGCTTGAATGTGTTTATCATATTCATCACGCCAATAGCCGCATTAACCTTGCCAATGCCACTTTGCATGATGAGTATCTCTTTGTCAGACAGTTTGCCTTCTATGCAGTTCTTTCCGAGAATCTGCATTTCTTTCTTTTCCGCAAGCAATGAAGAGAGAGCATTAAACTCCTTATCCATTGCTACTATTACTCCTATTTTCATTATTTTTACTTTTCCACCTTTAATTTTTGGAAATTATATACAATTTGGCCTTTTTCTTGAGACAAGAATTATCAACAATTTACAAGAATTAAATCAAAAATTTTTATTTATAATTTCTGTCTATTGTTGTACATTGTTTGTTAAAAGAAAAATAAAAACATAAAATTGTCAAAAAATATTTAATGTATTGGGGATCAAATAGTATATAGTTACCTAATTTTTTATATTTCTTTCCGAGCCGCTGTTTACGCTCTCCTCTCTCCTCCTTAAGGAGAGGGCTGGGGTGGGGCTTTTACTTCGCATCCACTCGGAACACCAGTCGCTGTACGCCATTCTCCCATCGGCTGCTACTTATGCGGAAACCTAAGATTTCGCCTGTCTGCTGCACATGGTTGCCTACGCAAAGGCATTCATCGTAGTCGCCCACATGCACTATGCGAACAGTCTCTGAAGCATCATCAGGAAGTCGGTTCATGTCGAAGCGGCTGCGCACCTCATCCTGAGTGACGTATTCTGTCCAGACCTCCACATCCTCCTGGATTATGCGGTTTATTTCCGCTTCAAGAGAGGCTATCTCCTCTGCCGTCATCTGACGGTCAAGATGATAGTCGAGCTTAGACTTTTTCCTCTCCACGTGAGCAGAGAACGCCCTGCCACAGCCGAATCTCTGGGCAACAAGTCCGTTCAGAAGATGCTCTGCCGTATGGGCTGGAGCAAACTCCTGCTTGTTATGTTCGTTGAGTACTACGTTATTTTCCAATTGTCAATTATCAATTATCAATTCACCTTTCGCAAGCTCAAGTTGAGGCTAAAAGCTAAAGGGTAAAGGCTAAAGGCTGCCTGCAGTTTGTAAGCGGCTCAGAAATCTTCGCCCTACATTTTCTCGGAAGGAGGCCTTTAGCCTTTAGCTTTTAGCCTTTAGCCTTCGCGAGCGGAGCTTGCGAAACTT
>JAZLKJ010000151.1:0-2172 GCA_045597565.1 Prevotella sp.
TTAAAACCATAGAATACCTAATGACCATAGCCGCGAACCTCACTCCGAAGTCCGCTATTCTTTCTTTTGTCATAACTCACGAATTACTAACAATGAGGCTGTTTTTAGATAGTCTCGCAAACAAATATTTTCGAATGAAAAGAACATTAATCCTTAGCCTTTTGGCACTCGTATGCATTGCCACTCAGGCACAAAAGAAAAAAGACATAACAGTAAGGGCAAATAGTCTCGTCCTCTATACTGGATTGCCAAATTCATTAACTGATGAGCAAACAGGCCAGAAAACGATAGAATGGCCAAGTACGGAGAACAACTCTTGGCACGAGAACATAGGTATTGTTGACAAAGTGCCTGTGGTTGAAGATGTGGAGTCCGTTTATGGCAAGTCAAATATGGCAATTCCCTACATGCCAATGAAATGGACATTGACCGACGAGGGCAAGAACACCGTGCTTCATTGCTACTTCATGATGAAGGCAGAGGTTGTGACGAATCTTTGGCTTGGCAATGCCGAAACAACTATTCTTGATAAGGAAACCGGCATAATTTATCAGGCACAATCAACTGTTCCTGAGCGTTGTTACAACAAGGTGTTCGCCGTAAAAGGAAAGGAAGGTACGGTTCTCGACCTTCAGATCGTATTTCCCCGACTACCAGAAAAAGCAAAGGATCTTGCCATCTATGGTGTTCCAAACTGGTTCATGCGTGGTACGGACGTACTGCAGCAAGCTTCGATGATTGCGGAAGAGAAGATGCCAGATTATGATTCCGCCCCAAACGTACACCTTGCGCATAAGGTTAAGGACGCAGAGAATTACAATCCGAACAAGCATGAGACATGGGCTGTGTATAATGATGCACACACAATCAAGCCTGTCAAGGAGAAAACAATGGCACTTTGGCGCACTCCTGAGGCTACATATCTCGCTATTGCCACAGAGCAGAATTGGCTTCGTGAGTATTATGGACGCGGTGGCGATGACGTACTCATAGATAATCAGGGGCACCAGTATAAGTGCAAGGGCGTGATGGGTTTTCCAAACAACGATACTTTCTGGCTAGAAGGCTATCCTGGCGACTATTTTTCGATGGTGTTAGTATTCGAGCCACTACCGCTTCGTGTTGATTTCTTCACGTTCATTTCGCCAGAAGGTGAACCTTTTGAAATGTGGGGAGCAGATTGGGAAGGTGAGGTTATCCCTAACTTGGAGGTGAGCCAGCTTCGCAAAAACCAGAAACTATTTGATTATTGTCCACGTGTGGTGGTAAAATAAACTAGATATGAAGATGAAACGCTTATTCTTATTGGCTATGGTAATTGCCAGTGCGGCTTTTGCCAACGCACAGAACTTCGCAATCAAGAATGCTCCTTCTACAGCAGAAGACTATATGCTGCTTTTGGAAGCTAACGGCTACAAGTCTTACGCCTTTGACATCACATCGCTGAAGGATGCAACCTACTATATTGAGCCTGTCATACAGCATTACAAGGACGGCAAGCTTGTGCCTAATGCCTTTGATTTTGGTCTGCAGTTCTCTACTCGCGACATGCTGCCTAAGGATGATCCTGAGTTTGTTAAGCAGATGCGTCAGGCAGGAAAGATACATGACGAGCAGAAGGGCATTCTCAATCTTTGCGAGAAGATCCGCGTAGGCTTTGCTCCTATGAAAGAGCAGGCTCTACGTCTGATGAAGTTCTATGTCACGGAAGGCGGGGCTATCTCCATACCGCTTGTGTTCGACCCACAGATTGATCCGGAAACAGGAAAAGAGAGCGAATACTACAGCTACGGTTTCCGCGAGTTCCTCGTCAACGAGATAAAGTTCGACACATTCATTCCTCTCGCCATGTGTGGTGCTTACTGGTATGATGCAGAAACACAACACCACCGCTTCTGCGGCGACATTGTTCTCACCGCCGACATGACCTCAAGTCTGATGAAGGACGTCAAAGAGTATTATATTATAGGAATGAAGGTGCATAAGTGATTTTTTCCCTTCAGTTTCGCCATTATTTCGAAGAATAGTTGGAACTTTGCAGCGATAATTATCAACAAACATGAAAAAATACGTTTCCTTAATTGTTATCATGATGCTCAGCATTAGCTGTTGGGCGAAAAAGAGTGTGGTATGGGAGAATCCTTTGACAGCATACTCTCGTATTGATAGTAG
>JAZLKJ010000152.1:0-18182 GCA_045597565.1 Prevotella sp.
GACATAGAGTTGAACTCTATACAGCACTCCTTTGCACCCGGGATCTGAAGGAGCGAGAGACGCTCGCGGTTCAAAATAAAGGAATAAGGATTGTCATTCACGACAACGATATTGTGCTTCTGCGCAAAAGCAACAAGCTTCTCGTAAGTCTCACGCTGGGCACGAGCTCCGGTTGGCATGTTCGGATAGTTTGTCCACATGAGCTTCACATTCGACAAATCCATCTTCTCCAAAGCGTCAAAGTCTGGCTGCCAGTCGTTATTCTCGTCAAGATCATAGTTCACCACCTTTGCACCGAGAATCTTAGAGAGCGATGTATATGTAGGATAGCCCGGATTTGGCACCAGAACTTCTTCGCCCGGATTGACGAAAGCAAGCGTAACATGAAGAATACCTTCCTTGCTACCAATGAGCGGAAGCACTTCCGTCTGTGGATTAAGCTCCACATCGTACCAACGCTTATAGAACTCCGACATTGCAGTACGAAGCTCAGGAGTTCCCATTGTTGGCTGATAGCCATGGGTAGAAGAACTCTTTGCCACTTTGCAGAGAGTATCAATGGTGCGTGTTGATGGTGGCATGTCAGGCGAACCGATTGCAAGACTAACAATATCTTTGCCCTCAGCGTTGAGTCTAGCCACCTCTTTCAATTTTCTACTGAAGTAGTATTCTTGTACTAAATCTAATCTATGTGCTGGTTGTATTGCCATATTATATATATGTTTACAAATTACACTCGCCATACTGTCCGAGAAGTTTGAGGTCTCTTGTCAGCGGACGAATTGCGTTTATTGCTTGTTGGAATCGTTCGTTGCCGGTATATTTCAGGTCTATGATGAACATATACTCCCACTCTCTGCCTATAATCGGCAAAGACTGTATCTTAGTGAGGTTTGTCTTATAGAACGAAAGAATGCTCAAAATAGCCGAAAGCGAACCCTCCTCATGAGGAAGTGAGAAGCTTATGCTTGCCTTGTTTGCAGCATAAACATTTCGCATCTCATCGGTCTTTTGCTGTTGAACAGCAACGAGGAAACGTGTAAAATTGTGCTTATTATCCTCTATAGAGTTTTGAAGAACCTTCAGACCGTACATCTTTGCAGCCTCTGCATGGCAGATAGCAGCCCATCCTTTCTTGTTATTCTCGCCGATGAACTTTGCACTGCCTGCTGTATCTTCATCCTCTACCGCCTTTATCGTAGGATGACCTGCCAGGAAATGACGACACTGCATCAATGCTACAGGATGAGAATGAACTTCTTCAATCGTATTCCAATCATCTTCAGGCAAGCAGCAGATACAATGCTCAATATGCAGTTTATGCTCGCCCACAACAGAAAGTCCGCTGTCGCGAAGCAGTTCGTAGTTATGGAGAAGTGAACCAGCAATCGTATTTTCTATCGCAAGCATGGCAACTGTATTCTCGTCTTTCTCAACACTTTCGAAAACCTGTTCAAAAGTATTGCAGCAAAGAGTTTCAATTTCCTTGCCGGCAAAGAACTGATGTGCAGCTATGTCATGGAAAGAGCCCTTAAGCCCTTGAATGGCTATCTTCATATTACTAATTTCAAAAATGTTTATTAAACAAGAAATCCCGCCTCTATTTAGAAGCGGGATTTCAGTGTTTTGTAGTCTTACTCTACTTTAGTTACTTAGAAGCACATGACTTCCCGCTTTACATTTTGTCTGCAAAGTAAAAGTAAAAGTAATAAAAAGGAGCGAAAGTTGCCATATTACTTAACTTTTTAGGAAGTTTGGTGTTCTTGTTTTGACTTAGTTGCGGAGGCAGGACTCGAACATGCGACCTCCAGGTTATGAGCCTGGCGAGCTACCAACTGCTCCACTCCGCGATCATTATTTTCTAAGATTTTGCCAACGCGTTTCCTTGTTAGCGGGTGCAAAGGTACAACTATTTATGCTTTTACAGGGTATAATCGACAACTTTTCTTACTCCGGCAAGAGTTTTCTTGACATATATTCAATCAAAAGAGGAGTTTGCCTAAACAAACTCCTTACCAAATTCCATTTCCACCTCGTTTCTATACTTCTTGATCAGTGCAGAGGAATCCTCCTTCTTGCAAATAAGAAGCATATTGCCTTTCTCTGCCACGATATAGCCATCTAGGTTACCGATGACAGCCACATGATCCTTCGGAAGTTTCACGATATTCCCATGACTTTCGTCAAAAAGAACCTTCGAGGCTACAGCCACATTGTCACTAGGGCTATTACAGTTCATTTCGTAGATAGAATGCCATGTTCCGAGATCAGCCCATCCGAAGTCCGCCTTCAGCACATAGTTATCACTCGTCTTGTCTAATATACCTTTCTCAACAGAAAGATTAGGGAGTTTTGCGAAGTTCTCGTCTATATACTCGCGTTCTTTCTCTGTAGCATAGAAATCGGCATTGCCATCCATGTTGCGGAACACTCTAGGAAACACACTCATCAGCGACTTACGGAAGAACTGAACGCTTGCACAGAACAATCCGGTATTCCACAAGAACTCACCACTTTTCATGAACATCCGTGCAAATTCACGTTCAGGTTTCTCCGTAAAAGACTTCACCTTGTAGAACTTCGTGCTTTCTGGCGGTTCCGCATCTCCAAGTTGCACATAGCCATAGCCAGGTTCAGGTCTTGTTGGTTGAACGCCTACCGTCAGCAGCGCATCTCTAACACTCACGAAACTGAAAGCTTCGTCCATAGATGACGCAAACTTATCTGAATCCATGACAGCTTGATCAGAAGGCATCACTAACAAGCAGCCGTCAATATCTCTATTGAACACGCGGTATGTAGCCCAAGCCACACTCGGAGCAGTATTCCGAAATATTGGTTCAACCAAGACATTGTCAGGCACCACATCTGGAAGTTGTTCGCGTGTCAGGCTTTCGTACTGGATATTAGTAGATATATATATATGTTCGCGAGATGCAACCCTTAATGCACGCTCCCAAGTCTGCTGCAACTGGGTCTTGCCTGTTGAGAAGAAATCAAGGAACTGCTTCGGCATCATCTCTCTACTTACAGGCCACAGACGGCGACCTTTTCCGCCTGCTAGAATCAACACATATTTATGGCTGTTATCTTTCATTTGTTTTTCATTTAGATTTTCCAATTCGTTTTTCACAGCGCAAAGATACATAATTTATATCAACCACACAAACTTTAACAACTTTTTTTAATCATTTTTCACACAATAAGCATTTTTTTTCAAAATATTTACTTACTTTTGCAGCCGCTAAGTAAACAAAAGCGCGGCATAAAACGCCCGGATGGCGGAATCGGTAGACGCGCTGGTCTCAAACACCAGTGGAGCAATCCGTGCCGGTTCGATCCCGGCTCCGGGTACCAACATCGCAAATTATTCACATGAAAAAAGTCCTGTAAGACAATCGTCATACAGGACTTTTTCGTAAGCACTCGACTATCTGTAGGTACAAAAGATTACAGCGACAATCAACTCCATTATAAAGTGATAGTCGCTGTAACTATAGTAGATAGATTGTAGTACCTATGCTTTACTTAATGCTTACAATTATTGTATCTTTGGATATGCTCCTGGAGTGTATTGGAAACGGTGTGTTGGCTGATAGTGCATATACAGGAATGCTATCTGAGCCTTGGTGAAGTCATGGCAATTGGTTTGAACAACATAATCGTCACCTTTTGTCACTGATTCCTGATATATCCTGCCAATCCAATACCTGAATACTCTGAGAGCTGTATTCATGCTGAAATGATACTTGAATATCTCAAGCACATCATCCGTTACCGCACCAGTAGGCAGGATGGCTGCAATAAGCTGCTCGTTGGTCATTGCATTGATTTGTTCTTCCGTCCAGCTTGGATTACCCTTCTTAACAACTTCTCTTGCCACATCAAGGAGTATAGGACCTTGACCGGTGTATCCATTCTCGTTGAACAGGAATGAAGGCGAGCCCTCATCCTCACGTACGAAGAGGTTGCTTTGCATTACGGATGTCGGCATAGGATATCCCAGTTTGCCCGCTACCAACGCGCGGTTATCCTTGAAGACATTCCTGTCGTAGTAGCAACTGAACATGATGCTCTCATTCTTACCTTCTGCTTTAGTGCTATATCCGCCAACAGTAGGGTGAGCCTCGCTGCCTGCTCCTGTTGCCTCAACAACACCGCTATGGTATGATGCCATGACAGTACCATTGTTATAGCCCACAAGTCCACCGACCTTTCCTGTGCCAACAACCTTTCCGATATGTGTACAGCCAATAACGAAGCTGTTGTTCATACCCACGATACTGCCTGTATAGTCAGAATGACTTGACGTTTGCTTTACTTCACCGTCGATAGAGCAACTGCAGATAAGACCATTGTTCTCATGAGCTATCACGCCACATCCCTGAACCTCAACGACACTCTTGAAGTTTATCTTGTCAACAACAGCATTCTGACCAAGCGTATGGAAGAAGTGCTCACCATAAAGGTTTGAGATGTTTCGACCGTTAGCAAGGAATATACCGTCAAATGGTTTTCCTTCTGCACCGATACCTATCCACCGAACCAACTTGCTGGTATTGATTGTACCATTATCGTTGGTTGGAAGGCTTGAGCTTGACTGCATAGTGATGTCGGCATCAAGCTTAATATACTTACCTGCGAATGTTCTGCCGTTCTGTACCTCGTATGCAAAACTGAGAAGCTGGTTTGCCGTAGAGATGATGTAAGGATTCGTAGCAGTACCATCATTGCCATAGATGTCATAGATACCGAGCGAAGTGCCACCCTGGTCTTTCCTGTCATAGAGCCATGTAGCATCGTCAGCAGTAGCCTTGTCGTCGCCAACGATAGTCACGCCAGCCTGGTCACGATTGGCTAGAGCAGGAGCCTTGCTGAGGAATGTATCCTTCTTCTTCAGCGAACCTTCGTCAGGAGTTCCGTGATACTCCCAGTCCTCGTACGAAGCACCGACGGTCATGGACTCGTCCTGGTGGTTGAGGGAAATATTAATGGTAGTACACTTGCCTGGATAGAACTTCACCGGATTTGCAAGCCTTGCGGTGTAAGTCTTGCTGATGGTATTGTTAACAGGATCGTTCTTCATTGGGTCAGGGTAAGTGACCGTGAAGTTCATCTCAAGATTCAGGTAATCAGAGAACGCTGCGAAATAGTCTGCATCCTGTGGCACGGTGATGCCATAGAACGTAAAGAGCTTGCCTGCTCCCTCACCAGTTCCTTCTGGCTTGGTATTCCAGAGTTTCATGTCCTTGCGCTGATTCCACTCTGGATAACTTGTAGTTCCCCACAGGTCTGCCTGTTTCAATGTCTCTTGCTCATTTGATGTCAGCAACGCATCAACAGCTGCACTCTGCTGCTTCCAGCGATAGAGCGTAGGCTGGTTCTTGAGAATCATGTCAGAGACCTTTGAGTACGCATCAACAACAGATCCATAGAAACCACTAATATTCACCACTATACGTACGCTACTCAGCGCATGGCGGAACTTGATATTAGCAACAGAATTGTCGGCTGTAAGCAAATCGTCGTATGTCAGCAGCAGGTCTTCGTCGCGAAGCTTCTGCGAATAGCCGAAAGTAACAGGCTTCTCCGTCTTGCCATCAGTGACGGTAATGGTCTCTGTGGCAGGTTCTGCTGGGTTATAATCTATAACTTCATCGGCATCAAGCGGATTTCCGATAGCACCATAATAGGTGTCGAAAGTCAGCTTATTACCATCTTTGTCGTAGTAATACTCACTCTTCTTCCAGTCGAAAGAACTGTTGTCCTTTGGAAGACTGTAGCCGACGAAGGTGTGCGGACTTGTTGCGTCGCTCCAATATATACGCTCTGGATGCACTTCTGGATATTCCACAGAACTACCAGTCTGCTTATCGCGCTCCCAAGCACCACTAGCGTTGCTATTGAAGGCTACATCCTTATAGGTGAATCTATTGATAGCATTCTCCGTACGCTGTATCTTGGTGAATGTCATTTTGTCGCCAGACACGAACTGATACCTGCTGATGCGGTCTTCAAGATAGACAACATCAGAAGCTGCACGCGACTGTACTCCCGACTCAATGCTCGCATTGATGCCAATGAGTTCAACAGCGTCTGCCTGTGATGCTGTGCCGGAAGTTTCATCATAATCCTTACAGCCACCAAGCATAATTGCAGCAGCTGCAAAGATTGGGAATATATAATATTTACTATTTACCATGTATGTAATTTACAATTTACGGATTTACGGTTTCCTGCAACTTCATTGTTACGTTATACAAATGTCCTTGAACGAATTCTGTTCTTTCAAGACTCATCTTGTATCGTCTATTGTCGTCACGCAGCCAGAAGGTAGCATTCTCTGTCAGCACGCAAGGTGGCACGATGAGACGATAAGTCTTGCTGCCCACATTGCAGCAAGTGTAGATGCCTGTATTAGGTATCACAGAACCTTGGTAATATGTGTTCAAACCGCCGATGGTAGTGATGCCACCACTGAAAGGATGAACTACAGCGTGCTCCAAAGACTCGTCAATGGAAGCTATGCCAAGAACCTTACCATTGTTGTCATAGCTACAGCTTGACTTCTGACGATAGCCGTAATTAGGATTTGTATAGCTTGCCTCTGCATAGTAGTCGCCTACGACAATCTCCTGTTGGTCAATGTCAGGCATACCTTCAAGGGTGAGCACGGCATTCTCGGAAATCTTGTCTGTTAGATCAGAATCATCAATGGTTATGACGAGGCATGAAAGGACATGATTGAAAGTCAGGTGTATGTTCTGCGGACCTGTCTGACTGAACTGCTGTGCCCAAAGGAGATCGGAGGCTATATAGTTCTTCTCGCGCGACTGGTCGTGATGGAACACGTTGCAGTACTGTCCGACGAGGGTGTTGTCCTTTGTACGGAAGAGGCGTTCTTCTGTCCATGTGATGGCAGTGAACACGTAAGGTGTAGCCTGCGACAGATACTGGTCAAAGATGTTTGACGATCCACTGTAACTATAGCTACCTGTGATGTCGAAATGCTCGCTACTGGTAAGGGTCTGCCATGCGCTGCCATTCCACTTCATGAGCCAGAAAGAGTCGTAGGTATTGCCCCATGTACTCTCGCCGTTCTGGTATTCCTTTACAAACGGACAGATAACCTTAAGGCGCATAAGGTCACCAGTAGCGAAGTCTGAACCCTCCACGTTGGAACGCGACTTAAGGTCTCCCTCAAAGCCTGCTATGGAGGATGTTATGGAGAGAATCTTCTGCCCAGCAACAGCCTGCTCCTCATGGTCAGAGGTACAAGCAGCAAGCATCAGTGCTGCAAAGGCAAGTATGAAATTATGTATATTTCTCATTTTCATTGCTATTATCCCCGCCCCCGTTCGGGGGTTGGGGGGCTTTTAATTCGATTGTTTTAGCACATTCCACTGGTCTGCTTCATCCCCAGGCTTGCCGCTGACGAGTTGTGGATAGGTATGGTCATAACCTACGGAGCCTACCTGATAACGAACACGGCACTCATGACCGTTCTTGCCAGGGTAGTTTGTATCGCTGTTATACTTGTAGATGGCATAGTTCATAGCCTTCCAAGGAGCGAGTCCGTAGAACTCACGCACCTGCTGGTCGGAAGTAAGCGAAGAGAGAGACACCTTCTTATCAACGAGGTTATCGTTCTGTGCACAGAGAATGCGCGATACACAACCACGGATGTAGTACCATACAGAGTAGTTGTCTTCTATAGAGCCGATGGCATTGGCATCCTTGGAAGCCTCGCGGATATCCTTATTGTAATAATTGCACATGAAGCGACTCCATGTAGGCTTGTTTGAGTAAGGCTTCAGCGGAACTGCAGGCGCAAGATACTTGTCGCTGGCATTGGCGTATGCACCGAGAAGTGCACCACCGCTGATATTGTCCGCAGTACGCATACAGCCGTACATCGTCATATTGTCGGCAGTACCGACGAGAGCACCTGTTGCGTCGCCCTCATGAATGCAACCCACAACATAACTTAAGCCTGTAAGACTCTTTGCTATTGCATTATGATTTACTGTGGTATTGTTAGCCTTTACTGAGATACCTACGATGTTGCAGCCCCAGCCTATCACCTTGTCGCCATCCATTGAAGGTGTCGCTGTGTTGAGCAGACCGACGGTGTGGTAACTACGGAGCATAAGGTTGCGGATAGCAGAGTCCTTCACATAGCCGAAGAGATAGCCACCATTGACATTAAGGTTGCTGATTGTATGCACTACAGGATTCTCTATTGTAGTATATGCGATACGTGGATCCTCTGCATCTGTAAACTTCATGTTGCCATCAGCATCAAGATGCACAATCTTTGTTGGTGCTCCCTCGAAGAATCCACGGAAAGGATTTGTCTCAGTTCCAACAGGATTAATCTTAATGTCCTTGAAGTCAAGGTCGGCATCAAGATATACGGTGAAAGGACGGTCGTAACCGGCATCATGGAAGTTGAACGAACCTCTCAGATAGTCCTCAACGGAATATGCAGCCTTATCACCTTCTGCTGGATGATAGTGGTCATAGAACACGAAGCCTTCTGCTTCAAGATTTTCCTTCTCTACCCATACGGCATTCTTCTCATCGTTTACCCTTGACCATCCGTAGGTCTTAGGAGTCTTGCTGATGGTTCCGTTAGGATTTGTGATGGTAGTGTATTCCTTTACGAGACGGTAGATATTGTGGGTATTGCCATATTCTCCAGCCTTTCCGCTTACGAGGTCAATGAACTCAAGGAACTGAGCCTCGTTGGTGATATGGAACTCTGGAGTATAAGGCTCATTGGCACGAGGAATGGCATCATGGATAGCATTCTTCCACCACGAATACTTGCCTGTAGCAGGTTTCGTCTGTGTGTCGTTCTCTGCATCACCCTGAATGGCTGTATCCTGATCTATCCATGAGATATTCTCGCCAGGAGTGATGGTAAACTTGTTGTAGCGATAGCCTACTACAAACTCGTAGCTGTAGCCAGGGCGCATCTCAAGTCCGTTAGGATAGGCAGCTTCGCCGTCTTTCTTCATATCGTCAAGAGCGAGGATGTGATAGTCGGATTCGCGCTTGTAGTCTGTACTGTTGATGTCGCCTCCATTTACGTCTGTAAGCCATATCTTGATGCGAGTCCAAGCAGGTAGTGTAAGGATGTCACCACTTGTTTCGCCATTGCTCATGTCGTAAGGGATGGTAATGAGGTGGAGGCGGCTGTTTACAGAACCAGTAAAGACAGGACGCTGAACGCTTTCTGCGATATAGCTTGCTGTCTTCTTGCCAAAGCCTACGAGGTTTGACTTGCGCTCGTCATACTCCCATTCCTCAATATGAGAGAAGTTTTCTGTTGCATTGTAGGCAGCCTGTGTCATACCCTTCAACGAACCTTCCTCAAGATCGATGCCAGCAGGCATACACATGCGGTCATAGACTGCCTTTACAGCTGCTGCAGCCTCTTCGGCAGAATTGATAGTGATAGGATTGCCGTAAGCGTCCTGGAAAGTCTTCGGATAAGTCATATCTGCATTGTCATTATCCGTGTTGTCTGCATTGTCAAGTCGCTTGTAATCCTCAGGATCCGTAGAAATCTCTGCCCACACAAGCTGGTTGCCGGAGTTCTTATACGAAATCATGATACGGCTACCGATATGGCGAAGGGTAAGCGGAATGTCATTGGTAGGGCCAGAGACATTCACCCAGTCGGAGATTTCAAAGTCTGGATAGTATGTGCTCTTAGAACCGTTACGCAGAGCATTGGAGTTGTTGCTGCGACTCCATGCACGATAGCGGAGCGTCTTTCCGTTCTCCCAAGTGATGGAGTCAGCCTCCGTCTGGATAGACTTCTCAAGCGAACGTCCGTCAGCACCGCCAGCAGAATACTTACCTTTGTACCTCACAAGGTAATTGTCTTTGTAGGTGCCATTGGAGTTCTTATCGGAATATGCGATTTCCCACTCTCTACCAAGCGAGATGTTGGTAGATCCGGAAGCGTATCTACGACGGAAATAGTATGCGTGGAAGTCCTCTGTGGTCCAGTCAAACGACTTCGATTCGTCATTATAGTACTGACGATAGATGTACATGATGTCTTCGTCGTTGAACGCACCGCTATGCTCGTATGATGTTCTCGACGAGAAGCCTTCAGACAAGGTTGCATGGAAGTTCACCTTACGACCTATGAGACTCTGCTGTTCCGGAGTCAGGTTCTCTGTATAGTCATCATCCAGCGAGCAACCTGTCAGCAACAATGCAGACAAGAAGCAATTTAGAATTATGAATTTGGAACTAATATATTTCATTACTTACTTATACTTAGGATATTCTGGTGTATGATTTTCTACCTTTGTTGATGCGTCTGCACCATCGAAACAGTTCTGCACATTACCTGTCACCTCGGCTTCTGCACTGAACATCGTGCCCTTAACCTTGGCGTTGATAACCTCAGCACGCCAGCCGGATGTTGATCCTTTGTAAGGAACCCAGTATTCACCCTTGCTATTCTTCTCCTTATGGACATTAGCTTCCCATTCGGATGCAGGGAGCGCAAAAGGATTGGCAGCTTCTTCTTGTTTCGTAGTATAGATGCCGTTCAAACCACAGAAGAGAGTGGAAGCACCTGTGCGATAGGTGTAGAGTGCTGATGGACGAATCCATTCTGTATAACTGCCATCATCATTCTTTGTATAGTATGTTACACCGTCAGTCATAACGGTCTGAAGTGGAAGATCCACTTCTTCCATCATTTCACCGCCATCAGGAATATAACCTGCTCTTGAAAGCGGCTTTGCCTGAGCCACCTCTTGAGATATGTACAATGTAGGCAACGTGAATTTTGCGTATGCAGCACCGTTCTTCTCGTAAAGATCGGTCTCTGGATAGAGGGCATAATTTGTTGTTACATCATAGACATCGCTGCCGCCACCTGTGAAGGTTATGGTATGTCCCTGTGCGTCAAGGTGTCCGGTGAAGACAAAGTTTGCAGGAAGTTCAGAAGCGTCGATGGTTATATCCTTATGAAGGATGAAGTAGTCGCCATGATGCTCACCATCCTGGTAAGCCTGAGCAAAGTATTTCTTCCATGTAGCATCTGTGAGATATTGGTTGGCAGTGCCGTCTTCGCCTGTTGTATTCTCGTTATAGAAGCCACCATCGGTAACCTTATCGCCGCTGACCGTTGTGCCGAGTGTGTATGCACGCTGCCAAGAGCTACCGGCAAGGGAAAGGCTGTTGCCATTCTGGTTGTCGATACCGTACCAGTCGTCTTGGTTCTGTTCGTTTATCCACAGTGCGGAACCAGAAGAGTTGTAGTCAACAGACTCAGGACTGATACGCAGATAGACTACTGTCTGCCAGTTAGCATCAAGGTCGAAGGTAAAGGTCTTGGCATATTGCAAGCCATTGCTGAGAGTGAGGTCGAAATCAATCTTGTTCTTCTTCGCAAGATATTCCTTCTTCTTCTCATCGTTTACAGTGCCGTCAGAGTTCTTTACACCTTCTTCGTCATACATTACCTTGTCAATATTCGTATATGTAGGACGGGCGATGATGTCATAGACAGGCACCTTGCCGTAGTTTATCTGTCGGATTTTGCATGCCTTCTCAGCCTTCTCCACGTCGCCACTATTATTAGCAAGTGCCGTTGTGTACGAAGCCTTCATGCTTGCCCACTCGTCATCAGTAGGGAATGTGTAGGTATCATCATCCAGATTCATATAGACGAGGAAGTTCTCATCCAGATCCTTGGAACCCTTATCCTTGCTTCCGCGCTCGCCAACAAAGTGTGGAACAACCTTACGAGCTGTCATCCACTTTGGTGTAAGGGCATGATGGCCATCACTTAATACGTCATCAACGCCAGCAAGCACATCGACATTGCTGAAATGCAGTTCCGTTGTCTCTGGGTCATCATTGCCCGAAGACTGCTCTTCAGTAGTTTTCTTATAACCTTCAAGTGTAACTCCCGTACCGATTGCAGGGTCAATGAGCACGTACGCCAAGACACGGCAGAGACGATGGCGGAAAGGAAGTTTGATACGAGCCACGGTTGCCGAGAGACGTGTCTGGGCTGGCATACCGAGATACTGCTCAAGGAGGGTGTAGTTGCCTGTTCCAACACCGCCAATCAACTTGTTTGTCTGGTTGGTATGAAGTCCTGGAGCAGTGGTTGTATTGACAGTTTCTGTTGTAGAGGAAGGAGTTGAAGTTCCTGCACCGAAGCGCAATGGCTGTGGCACATACTGTCCTTCGAAATAGTGAGCACCATTGCCATGCCACCAAGCATCGTCGCCTTCACCTTTCGAAACTCTGTATTTGAAAGAATAGGCAGCCCACTTGGTGTCGTTATCCACTGCATACTGATTGCCATCAGGACCTGCAAGTACCTGATCGCCAGTAGTAGTGTCAAGCAGCTTCAGGATTGCGACCCTTTCTGTTGTAGTCTCATTGCCTACGCTTCCGTATGTAATATCGAGTCCCTGCTTGAGAGGGGTGATAAGCCATTCCTGCTTCTCTGCTGCATCCTTGTTCAAGTCGTCATCTGCAGCACGAGAGAGACTTACCGTCAATTCATCGCTAACAGTGACACCGCCAACACGAATCAGTTCGCCGTCCTTTTCAAACGGTGTGTTGGCAACGTCATCCAAGTCCTGACAAGCCGTCAGAACACTGCATGCAGCAAATATGTATAATAAACTTTTCTTCATTCCCTATATTAGTATTTTGTATCTATAGTAGGAGTAGCAGCATTGCACTTTCCTATTACGCTTTCAGTAGTCTCACCTTCAAGACGGTTTGCAACACCATTGTAAGTAGTGTTCCACCAGTTTCCCTGACAGATGTCTGGGCCTGAAGTTACTGTACCAGTATGGTTGTGGGAATCAGTCTTGCTGGTGTATTGTGCACGACCAACAATAGCGCCCTTTGTAGTCTCAGTTGTTTCTGGAGCAAGCCAGCTGATACAGTCAACGATTGATACGGCTGGTTCTTCATAAGAACCGCTGATATCCTTTACTACAGTACCACCAAGAATGCCTCCATAGAAAACCTGCGCACCACTCTTCTTTGCCTTAGCCTCCATCAAAGTGTTTGTTGCAGAATGGAACGTGCAGTTCCTTATTGTTGCCTGGGCGGCAGCTGCCACAATACCTCCTGCATAACGACGAGCATCAGACTGGTCGTCAGAAGAAGCTCCGCTGTACGCATTTGGCAACCAAGACTGGATCTGACCCTTCACCTGACAGTGGTCTATCGTTGCACCTTGATTAGCCCAACAAACAAGACCTGCCGGCATAGCTGCCTGAACGTAAGCAGCATCAGACATCTTCACCTTGATATTTGAAACTACTGCCTCAGCACCACGAACAGAATAAGCCAAAGGAGCAATGGCATCAGTAGAAGAGAGTACCTTGTCTGTAGGATTGTTCACTGATGGTGTTGCTATCAGCGGCTTTGCAAGATAGATAGTCAAATCATGAACCTTTCCTGTGATGTTAGAGAAGAGCATCGCAGAAGTTGTCTTTTCCTCGTATGTTGTAGCCTTGCCTCCGGACTCTGCTGTAGGTACCTGAACTGTTGCCGTACCGTCAAGTGTTATGGTCATGCCGTTGCCATCCAGCTCGCAGTAGAGGTTGCCATTGCTAAATTCATCATGAGTGGCTATATCATCATGCTGCTGACCAATGAACGTATCATCATTACGCTTCCAGAACTCTGAGTTTACGGTGAAGTTTGATGCGACACGGTATCTCTTGGTTGATACGTTATTAGTTTGGTTGAGCAATACCTTCAACTCTTCCTGGCAGTCAAGAACATTGTCATACCTCGCAGTAGTGTTGGCATTTTCATTAGCACCATCGCCATTAAAACTGTTATCGGCTATTGTTGGCCAAGAGTTGTTAGATGCACGGAGAGTTCTTTCTGTCTGTTTTCCAATGATATTCTTGAATTTAGAAGCGTCTTGCAGAAGTGTTATACCGTATTCGTTTACATTATTAGTAACACGACCATCAGCAAGACCGACAATACCACCAGCAGCTGTAACATCATTAGTTCCCTTTACTGGAGCATTTACTGTGCAAGCATCAATAACTGGCATAGTAGTTCCGTCAACAGATTTCGACTCTGCTGCGATACCACCGAGGTACCCTTCTGTTCCATACACAGGAAGAGATGATGAACATTGATATATCGTGCCGTGGTTTGTTACCACGAGACCTGCTTTTGAAGCCTTAGCCGTGCCGTATGGAATGACATTGATACGCTCAAGAGTACCGCTGTTTGTGCCAGCAATGGCTGATTCTACTGGAGAAGCGTTGTTCATCACGATAGTACCATTGACTATAGAGCCTGAAGATTCAATGCTTCCAAGGAACTGGCTGGAAGTAGTGAACTTAGCACCTGCCATATTGAGCGTTGCCTTCAGCGTCTTGCCTGCATAATTACTCCAAGGGTCATCGGTAGTAGTTGTGCTCTTGATGTCACCAACTTTTTTGCCTGTTGGAATCACGTCACCTTCCTGATAGTATTCATTAGTGATGTTCTTATCAAGGTCGAGGGAATTAGCCACAACGATAGCCACATTGCCCGATTTGTTCAAATCCTCGTTAATAAGGAAACTAATGAGGTCTGCACGAGAGTTGATAAGGATAGGATCACCGTTCTGACCGTAGTCATCACAGATGGTTGAAGTAGCAACCTCTGTCCAATCCTCAATCCAAGCCGTAATATACACTATACGGTCTGTAGAGAGAGTGGCAATGATGGTAAGGTGCTTGCCAGCCTCAAGGTTGTATGCCTGCATTGCACGTTTCTGCTCTTCGCTGACCTCTGTACTGGTAGTATATTTCTCATCGTTTGCAGCAAAGAAAGAGAACTTCAAGCCAGAAAGATCGATAGCAGCAATCTTATCCTTTGAAGCATTGTCGCCAGTATAATTGTGCGGATCAACGATGACGTTGAAAGCAGTTGTCTCCACTCCTGTCTGAGCCTCGCCATTCTTGTCCTTTGCATAATCAACAGTCGTTGTCTTCAACAAAGGCATATTGAAAACGGTTGGCTCTTCTTCGCCGTTGGCATAGTTGAAGAAGCTTACCGTGATATTCTTCTGTGCATTATCAAACTTCAACGCATCGCGACTCACACCATTGCCAGCCTTGAGGATGAGTGTTATCCATGAGCGCTGGTGCTGAAGGAAGAGCGGAATCTGCTTATAGTCTTCCGGCTTGTGCATAACATCTGCTTCCGCAGCATCGCGCCAAGCCTTGTTCATTGCTCCCCACTCCTTGTTGGTATGGAAGTTTGGTGCATCAATCTTGTCAACAGGCTGATTGCTATTATCAGTATCAAGAAGTGGAGCGAAAGCATAGCCATGAAGTCTGTCCTGAGCGAACCACTTCTCCTGGGTGCTCTGGTCAACTTCCAGTGTTTCCGTTCCTGCCGTTGCCTCAAAAGCATACTTCTTCACATTCGAATCCCAAAAGAATTCACCCTCACCGATCTTAGGGGTAGCGTAGAGCTTTCCGTATGTATCGTAGTCTCCACTTTCTCCGTCAGTGACAGGCTTATAGGTGCAAGTGCCAAGAGAGTTCTCTGCACTTTCCTCCAGCATCTTTATCGATAGAGTATAGTCGTCGCTGATGGTAGAGTAACCTTTCAACAGTTCATTGTCAGGAGTATATGCACGCGATGAAACGTTGGCAATAGTTGGCACATTGGTAGTGAACGACACCTTCTCACCATTCTCAAATTCTACAGGAGAATCATTGAAGATGTCGGTTACGTCAGAACATGACACTACTGACAGCAACAAAAAGAAGCCTAACAAAGCCTTCCCAAAGGAAAGGGTGTTTATATGTTTTAATATATCATTCATTAATCATCCAAATTATGAATTATGAATTACGAATTAAGAGCTTTACGGATTACTAATTACGAATTACGCATTACGGATTCTTCTGAATCGTTCCGTCAGCATTATATTCTTCTGTATTGAGTTCCCAAGGGATAATCTCTGTACGAACAACAGCGAGTGTACCTCGGCGAAGCTCCATGTTCCAGATGTAACGGACACCACTCTTAAGGTTTCGCAGTTCGGTGTCACCTACACGGTATGTTGACTCATGAACCTTACCGCCTTCTGCCCCTGTTTCATGCCATGTGATACGGATAGCCTGAAGAAGACCGAAAGTGATGCATTCGAATGATCGGATAGCCTTCGTAGCATCTTTCTCATCCTGAGTCAACTCACGAGGAAACATATTGAACTTCGTTCCGTAAGGGTTGTCTGCAAGCTGCTCGTCTGTATAGTCGGTAGCCACAACATCCTTATATGTTGTAGGGCGAACCTCTCCGTTAGGAAGGAGCTCAGTGAAGACATAACCTTCGTTTGTAACGCCGAGAAGTTCCACCTTGTCTATCTGGTCTGGCTGGATCTGAACGGAGTTGTCCTCTGAGTTCTTGATATTCACCTGAATCTGCGAGAACTGATGCTTGAAATAGAGGTCAATGCGGTTCTGCTGAAGCGTGGCAGAAGCTGGCTCCTTGATAACGAGTGCCTGGAGGATGTCTGGCTGCTGAACCATCTCTGTCTTATACTTATCAGTCAAGTCGAACTTGTTAGCACGATATTCCTCACTGAATTCTGCATCCTGAAGCTTTGAAGTTCGCTTCATATAGAATGTGTACTTAGGACGATCCTCATTATATCTTACGTTGCCATGAATGTCAGTAATATAATAATGTGGATTCACATGTTCTTCGTCATCCTTATCAAAGACTATCTCTGCGAGGTAATCGCCATTGGCATCTTTGAGGAAGACTGGTACACCTTCCTTGTTATTTTCTACTGTCTCACCGCCTTTAGGAGCATATTCGTACTTGTCATAGTACATAAGATACTTAATCCAACCCGAGGTCTTTTCAGTTTCGCTGATTACCTGTTCTGGCTGATTGCTCTCATAGTATTTGCAAGACCAACCATACTCGTAGTATGAATTGCCAAAAGTAAGAGATTCATTGAATAAGTTCTGCTTAGCATGGAAGGCTGTAAGTTCAGCATCATCAAGTCCTTCAACGTATGCCTTCAGTTCTGCCCAAGAAGCGAAATTGCGAGGTGCTGGAGCGATAGGGTTTCCATCCTCATCTACTGTCGGTTCTGCTTCTACTCCATAGATCTGGTAACCTGTATCAAGCCACGCCTTCTTCTTCTCATTGGTAGTGATGATAACATCGTAAGGCGAGAACTTCAGACCGCCCTGAGTAGCAGAGTACTCTATGCTATTAAGCTTGTTATTGTCTGTCCATGCAAGGAACGCATGAGGACGACGGTTACGCCAATAGAGGAAAGTGGCATCATTATCATTTCCATCATTATCTTTTGATGATGGTTCCTGATATGTGTTGTTCCAATATACGGAGTTACCCATGTCGTTATTCACCTTCAGCCATGCGTCCTCAGGATTTGTGATGTCGAAGTTATCGTTTTCCGCCTGTGTCTTATGATACATACGGCAAACGAAACGACCTCCTTCAGGCATGTAGTATGTCTTGCCTTCTGCACGAGACGCCAAACTGTTGCTTGTTGTTCCGGCAGAAAACAATACCATATCACCCTTGAAGCCTTCATCAATACCGCCACTTCCAGAACCTTCTGCATCAATATAGTCTGAGCAGGAAGTTGTTGCAGCAATAACTGCGGCAGCGTATAATATGTAGTTCTTAGCTTTCAAAATTAGTTATTGGTCTTTTGTTTTTTGTTTTTTTAGCTCTTAGCCTTTAGCCATTAGCTTTTAGCCTTTACCCTCGCGACCTATCGCGAACATTAATCCCACTCAAGGGTTGCATTTCCACTACCCGTAGCATCCTTCCAGTTTTCAACGAGAGCACGGAAGGTGATCTTTTCCTTTTCGAGGTGGATTGTGTAGGTGTAATGCTTGGTTGGTACCCATGCAGTGACATTTGTATCCTCAGCATCTTTACAGTCTCTGAGTTTGAGGCTGTATGTTGTGCCGTCTGCAAGTGTTATGGTTATGACGGAAGCCTCTGTCAATGTCTGAGGTATTACTGTGTAATCGCTGATAGGAGCTAATGTTGAAGGAATACCTTCTGCTATAGCGGTTGCAGGAGTTATCTTACCATCAACAAGATTGATGCTACCTGTTGTAGAGAGATTGCTGATGCTAATCTTTGCACCTTCAAGG